>NZ_JBNWCP010000003.1:318030-476582 GCF_053522345.1 Agrobacterium sp. 22-226-1 | reverse complement strand
AAGGCCAACCCATTGACCAAAGCCTGATCAGACAACCATACTTAGAGGTGGCTCACTTCTCGGTGGAAAAACCGGCTCAGTTCCGCGTGGAAACCAACACATTGACTGTCTGATAGTTGTCGATTGCCGCAAACGATGCGACGTACACCGAACCAAACGAAACTTGAAAGGATTTAGTTGCCGTCGACATCAGGTCCTCCCCAAGAAAATCACGCCATTGCTCGGCATTGTCGAACGCTTCGGCTTCCGCGATAGCCGTCGTAAGGCGGTCGGCCAGTGTCCTACCGTAGACTTGTTCGGCCATCTCTCGGACGAGGCAGCAATCTTTCAGCTCGGAACTTCCATACGAGATCTGAATGCCCATGCTGCGCGCCTACCTGCAGCCCTTGAGTCGCAGTGTTGCGACGGAGGCTTGCGTGACGCTGGCGAGGGAGGCTGCTTCGATCATTGGGGAAGCGCCGATCCCTGTGGCTTAGCGGCCTGCTTTGCGCGAATCTTGTCAATCCTTGACCAGTTGCGGGAAAGCTCGTGTTCACCCGCAAGATCCATGTCCATTTCCTGGGCATTGCACAAGGCAGCCAGGGTGACGAGCACACCTCCAGCCTCTTGAAACGGTTCCCCTTCTGGACGAGAGAAGACATAGTCGATCAGCGCGAGTGCATCCTCGCGAGTGCAGTTTGATGCTTGCGCGAGCTCGATGGCCTCTTCGAGAAATCGATGAGTCCGCTCCTTGACATCGCCTTGCACGGAGGGCGGGAAGCAGGCCGCAGTCCACTCTCGGACACGCGCCTGGAACGTGTGGCTGCTCATGCATCCTCCGGGTGCCATCATGGCGTAAGGACTCATATTCGACTGTGAAGATAGCACGGGGTGCAAGATGAGCAACGGTGGCGCGCGTAGCTTGGGCGTTGTCCACATCCAAAACTCCACTCAACCAGTCGCCAGCTTCGACGGCATTGCATCTGAATTCAATCGGGTCATTTCGATTTTCTCGCGGCCAGATCAATCGCGGCAGATGCTATAATCTCGTGCATGGCAACTGCGAAGATAATCAGAGGCCACGCTTTCGCTCAGACGCTGCGAGACGATGTTCTAGCTCGTCTATTAGTGGCTCTACGCGAACTAGAACATTCTCGATTGTCGCAAACTCGCCACGTAACGGTTCCAATACAAAAACACCCATATGCTGAGATTCGAAGGGAAAAGTTCCACGAATTGCTCTTGAGATCACATCTCTGCAGCCGTCGATCACAACGTTGGCAGAATAACCATGGTCACCTACATCAGGACGAAGACCATCTTCGATACGCCAATGTTTTGGAATTCGCCAATACCGATCGTGGCAAATCTCGACCCTGTCGAAGAGGTCCTGGATCCTCATGGCGGCGAGACGTGGACCAGTTGTCTGCCGCATTTCTGCTAGAGAAGTAACTTGAACGTTCGTTAACCCCGCTGCTTCCTTTGCACCTCGTTGGAAGCCTGCTTCCGACAACAGAATCCCGCGGTCTGCGCCGATGTCAGAGACGATCTCTCGAAGCCCTAGGACGTGCAATTTTGAAACGGGGGATTTCCATTGTTTGCATTCGACGATCCAGGTTATCTCGAACCCATAATGGTGCGATCGCACAAGCACGTCGATGTCATGCCTCGTTCGAACGCCAGCGATTCGCTGGTCGGTCTCTGCAGTAAGTCCGATCGAGCGGAAAAATGCTGCGGCTTCCTCTTGATAGTCTTTCCATGCTGTCATCGCGAAACTCGTTTGAGATATTCCAAGGATTAAGGCTCGTTGGTGAGAGGCCAAGACCCGACTAAAAATGAGAGCTTTCCGGAGGGCGGCCGGCCCTTGGTGTAAGATGCAGAGAGTGAAGGGGTTACGAGATTCTCACTGTTTCTCTGGGCGAATGAATCGGTCAGTCAGCTTCATAGCACTTGCGAAGGCGTCGTATCGACTGCGGCCGATGGCTAGGGAAGAACCGTACATTCCGAACCTATTACCGATCTTTGAGAACAACACGGGTCAGCGGCGATAAGGTTGGGATTCGGGGGGGATTGCCGCTGTGAGCCGATTGCGTTTCCGCACTGGTTCAACAGTGGGTGTGGCCTCCATCACATCGTTGGCAGGTGCCGAGGGTAGTTCGACTGTTCGTTCTCGCGGTAGTGCCGCCAGCATCCGGCAGCCATCTGCAAAAAAGCTTGCAACTCCTGTCCGGGAAAACTCGACGAGTTCGTTCACGCCGCTGTTGCTAGTGAAATGGATTGCCTCGTAAAGACACACGGGGATCTGCCGGTTGTCCTTGAAACGGCGGTCGGGACCGCCGTTCTTGTTTGGATGCTTCCAGGTGTAATCCACGATCTTCGCGTCGCTCGGTACGCGCTCGGTTTCGATGAATCTGGAATCCTGCCACCTGATGTTTAGATTGACGTAGTTCACGGCACCGACCCGGCCGCCCTCCTGGACAAGGACGATGTCGGGCATGAAGAACATGATCTGCTTGCCAACATGAAGGGCAGGAGGTGTCACGTTGCTTTTGATAACCGAAGGAAGGCTGTAGGCGAGGGTGGTTGCTTTCCTGTTGACGAGGTGGGACGCTCCCGCGTTGCGCTTCCAAGCGGTGAGGTTTTGAACTGCGCCCCCGGCCTCGATGTGCCATTTCGCAGCGCATCCATTGAGGCCGTCAAATCCTTGCACAAGATGATTGTACGCTGACTCCGCATCGCCTTCGAGATCGTAATAGAGGACGGTGGTTCTTCGGTACGAGTCTAACCACCTGCCGATCGCCCAGCCTGGAAGTGCCAGTGCGCAAAGCAACAATCCTGGGCCTCCGGACGCTAGGCCTGCAAATGTACCGATGCCCGCAGCCGTCCACATCAAAGCGGCGGACATCCGCGTTTGCCCAGCCTTCGAGTTGATCTCATTGAGGAGTTCCGAGAACGACTCGTCCTGCATGTACATGACGTCGCCGGACTCGATCTCGGTCATCGTGACGTCGCTGTTGTCGAAGGTCACATCATGGGAAGGCTTAAAGGGAGCGACTCCCGATGATCGACTCCGTCCAGCGTCGCCCAGCGTGGCGCGATAATAGAGACCCCCGCGGCCTGCGTGGATGTAATGCCCGCGTGGACCTGTTCCAATCCGAAGGCCCTTGATGCCAACGGAAACGCCGACCCCGCCTTTGGAAAAGTTGAAGCGAAACGGTCCTGCTGAAACCGATTTTCGAATGTAAAATGGCAATTGCCGCCCCCCGACCAAGGCCTCCGCAGTTAAATCTGGCTTTCCCCGGCATTCGTCAGCTTTAATCGGTTCCAGAACTAACCGAGGTTCTCCTCCGTTGAGAGGCTCGCTCCGAAAGCATGGAATCTACGCAACACTCATAGGTTAGCTGCTTCGGAATATCGGGCAAGAAAAGAGCAAGCACAAGTCTGTTCCGGCAGTCCGGCACAATCAGAAGGGGCGTTGGGCTTGTTTCGATAGCTATCCATTGAATGGTCCTAGCTTGAGAATGTGGGCGCGGAGCCTGTCGCAAGCTGGAGCGATGAGCGCGGCTGTATCCTGACCGCCCTCGTACCTGTAGGGGATCGTCGTAATGCCACTCATATCACTGGGGAGTTTCACTTTCTCGTCGCGCGGCTCCATGAGGATTGCGCGCTGCCTGCCCAGCCTTCCCATGAACAGTCCGAGTTCGAACACGACGTTGTCTCGAGGACTCGGCCACGGCTTTCCACGGCTCTCGGTGAGATCGTCTGCGTGGGCTATCGCAACTGCGAAATCCGAGTCGTCGATCTGAGATTCGAGATCTTGAAGGGTGTAGTTTGCGACCTTGAAGACGTCATCTGTCCACAGGGTGGCTAGGATCGTTTCGGTATCGTGTTCGAATGCGTTGCGGACAAGACGGGCTACATGCCGTGCCTCGGCGGAAGAGATGATGAAAACGCGTGTTTTCTCTCTGAAGGCACCGACATGCTTGTTCCGTTCCAGAAGCCTACGTGAAAGTGCGCGGGCGATCTGCTTGTAGATATCAGGGTAATTTTTGCCAAGTGATGCGAACTGCTGAGAGGTCAGTTTGCCGACAATCGACGGCTCGTCTGCGACAACGGTTGCGGATCGGCGTTGCGTCTGTTCCACTGCTGCCATCTCACCGACGTGATCCCCACGTCCCCGCGCGCCGATGCGGCGGCCGTTGACGTGGATGCCGAAAGATCCGGACACGATCAGGAAGATATCATTGTCCTCTGCATTCTGCTCGATCAGTGTCTGCCCAGTATCGTATTCCAGCAACTCTGCGAGATCTGCTAGTTCTTCGGCCAACGAGGTATCACGGCCGACGATCGTCTGAGATAGGAATGCCTCGATTCTCAGGTCCCTGCCTTCGTCGCCTTGAAAACGTTCAAGCATCCTGCTCAAGAGAAGCTCCTCCAGTAGGTCGTTGACCAAATCGCATCGTTATTGTGCTGTGACCAGTTCCACGACTTCCATATGTTTTCTCCCTGAGGGCCATTCTTCTGGTCGTTCTCAAGGTAGTCGTAGACCCGTTTGGTAATCCATGTCGGCTGATCCGCGTTGAGCGCCGTGAGCTTGGCGGCAAGATTGGCCGCATTCCCGATCCAGACAATATCATTGTCGCCGCGGACACCGGTCCTTGCAGCTCTGATTTCGGAAGTATCCACGCCTACGATGTGCCGGATTTTGAAGTCGGTCTTGTATTGCTTGCTCAACTCCGGCTGCACGATGTTTTTGATCGCATAGTTGATTTCAAGCGCGCAGGAGACCGCAACATTGCGTTGCCTGTTTGAGATGAAGATGCCCATCACGCGGTCGCCATCATAGGAAACGATGGTCCCGCCATGCTTGCGGATTAGGCGTGAGGTCGCATAGAGGAAGGTCTTGTAGACTTCGCCTGCGAACTGCCAAGTCTTCTTTTCAACGAGGTTCGTGGAGCCGTCCAGATCCGCGTACAGTATCGTGGCGGTTTTCAGATGTACGGCGTCATTCGAAAGTTTGAGGTCCGCTGGCTCCGGTACGGTCGTTCCTTCACGCACGTTCCAGTTAGTACGAAAGGTCGTGCTGGCATTGCCTCTGATATCGTCGGCTATCGTCATCGTGATACCCCTCAGCAATGCAATTGGCTGATTGCCCAGCGGATACAGAAGATCAGCGGAGGCATCGTCATGATTGCGAAAGCGGTCAGAACCAGGAATCCGGCCCAGTTGAACATTCGGAACTTCCGATGGGCGATCTTCGCATGGATCGCGGTCTGTACCGACAGATCACGGAGGTAGGTAGCGGTCGCTGAGTCGTTACCGGTTGGCATGTAGAGATCGGCTGCCATATCTGGATAGTCCTTCGTTCCTCCCTTGGCGATGTCACCGAAATAAAGAAGGTTCTTGTAATCGTCCTCGCGCTTATGCATCTGGTCAAGAAACTTGGGCATCAGGGATTTCAGGCTGATCATGGCGGCGATGAAGAGAAGGGGCAGGGCCGCTTTAAAGGCGTGGTTGTAGCCGAGAGGCAGTTCTTGCGGAGCCCGTAGGAGCGTGATGATTGCTCCCATCCAGACGGAGCAGAAGGTGAGGAGGGCAGCATTCTTGGCCTCGGCAAATTTGGCGAAGTCGATCATCCTGCCGTGGTTGGCCGAGAGCAGCTTCTCATATGCTTCCTGTTGGTCGTTCTTGGCCATCCTCTTTTCCTCAGCCGGAAATCCGTGCAAGCGGGCAATCGTCCATTGTGCCGCAGCAGACCTGACTGGCGGCGCGTAAATGCGTGTAGAAGTCGGCTTCTGCTTTTCGCCAGCCGTCCATGTTAAGGACGAGTTCGGCAAGCAGCCGCGCGTGATCACCACAGGAGGCCAGCGGGAGACGACGAACATCAGCATGTTCACATTTGCATCTTTGACGCAGCGTCATCACACGCCGCACGGTGGGCACGACGGTGACCACGCGTCGGCCGTCCTGGAGAAGTGCGATACGCTCCCGGCGGTGCCCACGCCCCAAACGAAGGCGATCGTCTCTCAGCAAGGCCACGAACCTGGGACCAAGTGCCTCGGCATTCTCCTCCGCCATCGTCTGGAAACGCGCAGCCTCCGAACCATGCGCGCGAGCGTCAGCCTTGCCCGGCCAGCGTCGTAGCACGGCTGCTGAACGTTGGCGGAGCAGAAAGGTTAGAAGCTTTCCCCACCAAGCCTCCGCATCCTCGTGGTCCTTGATCTGCGTTGGTTCAACTTCACCCCAGTAGAGGCAGAACGTACCGCCTGGATTGATGTGCCGCTCTGCACAGAAAGACGGCAGGAGGGTAGCCTCCGCCTCTCTTACCGACACCGTCTCCCCCTCCCGTGAGATTTCTAGGATGAACTCGGATGAGGGAGCGCCGGATGCGCTGGGCGGACGGACGCCGTATATCGCTCGTTCGTCATTGCCAGAGATGAGCCGGGCGTGGTTCTCATGGGCCACGCTGTGAAGATGTTCGATCGGCGACAACGCTGGCCTCAATCGATCTTCGCATGCGGGCGGAAAGGTGTCTCTGCCGCTCGAGCGATGGCAGGACTCGCCGCCGCATAGAGCACGGCCCGCGCCGCCTTTGCTGTGGAATCATCTTCGGCGGCAAGTGCTTCGAGTGCGACATCGTAGGTCAGGTTAGCGACCCGGCGGGACGACCCGAAGAGCTTCCGTACCGAAGACGGTCCCTCATCGTAGGCCGACTGGCCGATTGCCGTTTGCGTTCCATCGCAACGCTTCTGTTCGGCCTCGGACAGCAGCACCGAGCGCCCGGCGGAGCACCGAACGCGGCTCCCCTGCATTCCAAGGCGTGTGATCGAACCCGGGCCAAAGTCAAAGCCGATGGCTAGGCCCAGATCGTCTGTGTCCACGCCGTTATCCTGAAGGCGTTCGAGAGCAAGATCGAAACTGCTGCGAAGTCCGCCAGCACAAAGTACTGCAGTGGAGATGGTGGCATCTGTGTCGGTGGTGTAGGCGGTGCCCTCAAGAATGTGACCATGGACGCAGTCGCCGATGAAGCGAATCCGGCGTCCGGAGAAATCCGAGGTGAGAACACGATCAAGTTCTGCGCGGATAACATGAAGGCAGCGGACGACATCTTCCGCGTCATCGTCGATGTGGGAGTCGACATAAGCGGTGAAATTATCCACATCGGCGTAGACCGAGACCATGTCCATACGGCGAGAGTTACCCGGCGTAAGAACGGTGATATCCAGGTTCTTTAAGGGGGGGGTCGCTCGAGAGAAGGAGAAGGACCCGATGGGGTTGTTCTCGTTATCCTTTCTCCACTCCCTTACGATCGAGTCCTTGCTCAGGCCGAGCTGGGCATTGTCTTCGCAGTGTGCGATTTCATCGTCCGTGAGCTTCGTCTTTGCAGGCACATCTACGGTGTCGAGATCGATCGCATCGCGGGCGTCGTTGCTCAGATAGATTCCGATCACCTTATTGTTCGACGCGAGCTTTGCGGCGATGTTTGCCGGGCGACCGAGAAAAAGCGGCTCGCGGTAGCCATTGCGCCCGTTGTTTACGGCCAGCGCCTTTCCAGTGTCGATGCCGACGCGCACCTTCGCATTAGGGATATTCTCGTCATCGTCGCCGGTTTCGGCAAGAACATCCACGATCAGCTTTGCTATCGCCACCGCGCGGTCCACGCGGTCACCTGCCGCATCCGTTCCGTAAGGCTTGGCGATGACGGCGTGCAGACGCTGGTTATGGAAGTCCACCCGAATAGCATCTGCGTCGGCTAAGATGCGGTGCACTGCTCGGTAATGGAGATTCAGGAACCGGAGAGCGCGCTTGTGGGAGGTCTGTCCTTCGGTATCCGTCGACCAGAGCATCTCTTCGAAGTTGACGATGTCGATATAGAGATGAACGCCGTCCAGGCGATAGGCCTTGTTCGTTGGAATCGACTGAAGTGAGGTGGTTCGCGTGTAGTCGACCACCGTTACGTTTTCGACATCCTTGATGCGCGCGTCGATTGCAGTTTTGGCGCGGTCGTGCTTCCAGCTATTTGCCATTGCTACTAAACTCCAGGATTTCCGTGTGCTTTGGACGGTGTCCAACTTACGCGATTGTTTCACTGTTTGTTCTGTTGGGCATTTTCCGGGCACTTTTCAGTGCCCGGAAATAGTCATTTGAGGCGTTGGCCAGTTTCAGTTTCCAAAATGGCCAGTACTAAGGCTATTTGGCCAGTACTAGGGTTGGTTTCTCACCGGGCGATTTACTTCACGGTTTAGCTATCAGCTGCACCCACTCGTCGCACCGCAAGTATCGCACTTCTCGCAAGTGCCGTTCCGCACCATCGTGAAGTTCTGGCATTCCGAGCACATGTTGCCGGTATACCCTTGTGCAATCGAGCGCATGCGGCGTTCGTTTTCCACCTTCTTGGCTTCCGTCTTGGCCGATGCAGCGTCGGCGGCGGCCTTGTCGGAGAAGAGGGCGGTGGCCGTCTGCTGGGATTCCTGGGCGACGTCGTCGATCACTTCCTCGGCGATTTCTTCGGCCAGTTCCCTGGCGCGCTCTTCATAGTCCCGCTTGAAGGAGACGATTTCTGAGGTTGCGATGGAGACCGTCGGTTCCAGCTTGCGGGCGGCGGAGCCGGCGAAGGAGGTGACGTTGGCCGAGGCGCGGGCAGGGGCTGCCGTTGCAGAGCCCTTTGGCTCGGAAGACGAACGTTCGCCGCCATTGCTGGAAACCAGCGTCGGCTTGTAACCGCGGGTCCAGCCGGTGGAAACGAGGTTGGTCTTGCCTTCCTGGATACCCTTGCCGAGCGCCGTGTTGGAGAAATCCGACGTATCGACATGGGCGAGATCGTGGCGGCCGAGATAGGAGACGGCGAGTTCGCGGAACACGTAGTCGAGGATCGACGTGGCGTTCTTAATCGCGTCGTTGCCCTGCACCATGCCGGCCGGTTCGAACTTGGTGAAGGTGAAGGCCTCCACATATTCTTCCAGCGGCACGCCATATTGCAGGCCGAGCGAAATGGCGATGGCGAAGTTGTTCATCATCGCACGGAAGGCCGCACCTTCCTTGTGCATGTCGATGAAGATTTCGCCGATGCGGCCATCGCCGAATTCGCCGGTGCGCAGATAGACCTTGTGACCGCCGACGGTTGCCTTCTGGGTGTAACCCTGACGGCGGTTCGGCAGCTTTTCACGCTCGCGCGAGACACGCTCGATGACGCGTTCGACGATCTTTTCGGTGATCGTCACGGCCTGCTGTGCAGCCGGCTGCTGGATCAGCTCTTCGATCAGGTCTTCTTCGTCCTCATCTTCCACCAGCGAGGCGTTGAGCGGCTGGGAAAGCTTGGAGCCATCGCGGTAAAGGGCGTTGGCCTTCAGCGCCAGCTTCCAGGAGAGCATGTAGGCGCTGCCGCAATCCTCGACGGTCGCATCGTTCGGCATGTTGATCGTCTTGGAGATCGCACCCGAGATGAAGGGCTGTGCCGCCGCCATCATGCGGATATGCGATTCGACAGAGAGATAACGCTTGCCGATCTTGCCGCAGGGGTTGGCGCAATCGAAGACCGGCAGATGCTCGGCCTTCAGGAACGGTGCGCCTTCCAGCGTCATCGCGCCGCAGACGTGAACGTTTGCCGCTTCGATGTCCTTCTTGCCGAAGCCGAGGTGCTCGAGCAGGTTGAAGCTCATGTCGGAGAGCTGCTCATCGGAAACTTTCAGCGTTTCCTTGAGGAAGTCGGCACCGAGCGTCCACTGGTTGAAGACGAACTTGATGTCGAAGGCGCTCTTCAGCGCGCCATTGACGGCTTCGATCTTCTCGTCGGTGAAGCCCTTGGCCTTCAGCGTGGAAGGGTTGATGCCGGGCGCCTGGTTGAGATTGCCATGGCCGACGGCATAGGCTTCGATCTCGGCGATCTGGCTTTCGGAGTAACCGAGCGAACGCAGCGCATCCGGAACGGCGCGGTTGATGATCTTGAAGTAACCGCCGCCGGCGAGCTTCTTGAACTTCACCAGCGCGAAGTCGGGCTCGATGCCGGTCGTGTCGCAATCCATCACGAGGCCGATCGTGCCGGTGGGCGCGATAACCGTTGTCTGGGCGTTGCGGTAGCCGTGCTGCTCGCCGAGCGTCAGCGCCTTGTCCCAGGCGGCGACGGCATGGGCGATCAGGTCCTGATCCGGGCAATCGCCATGGACGAGCGCGACCGGGTTGACCGACAGGCCTTCATAACCTTCCGACTGGCCGTGGGCGGCGCGGCGGTGGTTGCGGATGACGCGCAGCATGTTGTCGCGGTTCGGCGCAAAGCCCGGGAAGGGGCCGAGCTCGCCGGCCATTTCGGCCGAGGTGGCGTAGGACACACCGGTCATGATGGCGGTGAGGCTACCTGCAATGGCGCGGCCTTCGGCGCTGTCATAGGGAATGCCCGAGGACATCAGGAGGCCGCCGATATTGGCGTAGCCGAGGCCGAGCGTGCGGTATTCATAGGAGAGTTCGGCGATCTGGCGCGACGGGAACTGCGCCATCATGACCGAGACTTCGAGCACGACCGTCCACAGGCGAACGGCATGTTCGTAATCGGCGATATCGATGCGCTTCGTTGCCTGATCCTTGAACTGCAAAAGGTTCAGCGAGGCGAGGTTGCAGGCCGTGTCATCGAGGAACATATATTCCGAGCACGGGTTGGAGGCACGGATGGGGCCGGCGGCCGGCGAAGTGTGCCAGTCGTTCATGGTGGTGTTGAAGTGCAGGCCCGGATCGGCCGATGCCCAGGCGGCGTGGGAAATCTTTTCCCAGAGGTCGCGGGCCTTCAGCGTCTTCATGACCTTGCCGTCCTTGCGGGCGGTGAGGTTCCAGTCACCGTCATTTTCGACAGCGCGCAGGAAGTCGTCCTTCAGCGAGACGGAGTTGTTGGAGTTCTGGCCTGAAACCGTGAGGTAGGCTTCCGAATCCCAATCCGTGTCATAGGTCTTGAACTGGATGTCCTTGTAACCCTGCTCGGCGAACTGGATGACGCGCTTGACGTAGTTTTCCGGCACCATGTCCTTCTTGGCAGCGCGGATTTCGCGCTTCAGGGCAGGGTTCTTGGCCGGGTCGAAGCAATCGCCATTGTCGGCCTCGCAATTGACGCAGGCCTTCATGATCGCCTTCAGATGCTTGGCGACGATCTTGGAGCCGGTCACGAGAGCGGCAACCTTCTGCTCCTCGTTCACCTTCCAGTCGATATAGGCTTCGATATCCGGATGGTCGGCATCGACAACGACCATCTTGGCCGCACGACGGGTCGTGCCGCCGGACTTGATGGCGCCGGCTGCGCGGTCGCCGATCTTGAGGAAGCTCATCAGGCCGGAGGAGCGGCCGCCGCCGGAAAGCTTTTCGCCTTCGCCGCGCAGATAGGAGAAGTTGGAGCCGGTGCCGGAACCGTATTTGAACAGGCGCGCTTCACGCACCCACAGATCCATGATGCCGCCTTCATTGACGAGGTCGTCCTCAACGGACTGGATGAAGCAGGCATGCGGCTGCGGATGTTCGTAAGCGGACTTGGACTTGGTCAGCTTAGCCGTGAAGGGATCGACATAGAAGTGGCCCTGGCCGGGGCCATCGATGCCATAGGCCCAGTGCAGGCCGGTGTTGAACCATTGCGGGGAATTCGGCGCAACGCGCTGGGTGGCGAGCATGTAGGCAAGCTCGTCGCGGAAAGCCAGCGCATCTTCTTCGGACGAGAAATATTTGCCCTTCCAGCCCCAATAGGCCCAGGTGCCGGCCAGACGGTCGAAAACCTGACGCGCATCGGTCTCGGAGCCGAAACGCTCGGCTTCCGGCACATCCTTCAGCGCCTTTTCATCGGGCACCGAGCGCCACAGGAAGGAAGGAACGTCGTTTTCCTCAACCTTCTTAAGGAACTTCGGTACGCCGGCCTTGCGGAAATATTTCTGCGCCAGAACGTCGGTCGCAACCTGGCTGAACTGCGCGGGAACGTCGATGTCAGCCAGACGGAACACGATGGATCCATCCGGGTTCTTGATTTCACTGACGGCCTTGCGGAAGTCGATTTCCGCATAAGGCGATTGGCCGGGCTTCGTGAAGCGGCGTTCAATGCGCATGGTTTCTGTCCTCGTCCATTGGGCGCCCGGTAAAGGGCGCAAAAATCCGGTCCAGCCGTGCGATGCCTTCGCGCAGCCGGTTGTTGCCGATCTGAAAGGGATGTTCATCCTTGGATGTCATCCCTGTATCTCGTGGCTTATTCGGCTGCAAGCATGTCATGGAATACTAAATATAGTATCAACAGCTTCCTGCCGCCAGTCCCCGCGTCATGTTTTTGGCGGTTCCGAAAAGGCGCGCAAAAGCCTGCGGCGAACCGCCCCCTCATGGCCGGGACGCCGCTTTGGACATGCGCGCTGAAGATGGAGAGGAACCGGCCTCGTTACTTTCCGGTCCGTTGCCGCCGCAACATAATTGTCACTTTCCTCTCGCGGCACAGATTCGTCAAGCCATAGATTGAAACCCATTTTTAACCACAAGATATTGTGTGGAGTGCCTGTGGAAAACGGGGATAGGAAAAGCTCTTAGAAAAATCAGTGACTTGGCGGGAAAGTTTGAAGCTTGCGCGAGGCTGGTTTCCGCAACGGAAAGACAAAACCCCGCATTTCCGGGGTGAGGCATAAAGGCGACACTGCGGTTTTTCCGTGTTTTTTAGCTGTCGCCATAAAGGCGGTTCCCGACAAAAAAACCGCCCCAATGGGGCGGTTCCAAAGCGTGATTTTTCTCTTCGGGGCTCGTCAGCCGCGCGATCCCTTGGCAATCGGCTCCTGATAGGTGAAGCCCATGTCCCAGGGAAAATAAATCCAGGTGTCCTGGCTGACTTCGGTGACGAAGGTGTCGATGGTCGGCACGCCCTTCGGCTTGGCGTAAACACAGGCGAAATGCGCCTTGGGCAGCATTTCGCGCACTTCGAGCGCGGTCTTGCCGGTATCGGTCAGGTCGTCCAGCACCAGCACGCCTTCGCCGCCATCCGCCGAAAGTTCCGGGGCGACACCCTTCAGCAGAACCGTTTCGCCCTGATTGACGTAATCATGACGGGTGGCGATGCAGACCGTGTCGATCAGGCGGATATTCAGTTCGCGGGAAATGATCGCCGCCGGCACCAGGCCGCCGCGGGTGATACAGACGATCGCGCGGAACTCCCGCTCAAGGCCGGCAAGACGCCAGGCAAGCGCACGGGCATCGCGGTGGAACTGGTCCCAGGAGACGGGAAAGGCTTTATCGGGAAGGGACATGTCGTCTACCATCTGGTCAAAATTGTCGATGGCTTTGGCTAATAGCCGCAAGACCGGCAAAAAGGCAAGCTTTCCGCACGGTCTTGTAGCTCAATCCACTTCCACCGGTTTAACGCGACAGCAGCGTCAGCGCCGTCATGGAATCGAGCAGGGTGCGGGTGACACCGCCAAACAGCAGTTCCCACCAGCGGGAATGGCCGTAAGCGCCCATGACAAGAAGGTCGATGCTGTTATCGGACAGCCGGTTTTCGATGGCCGCCTGCGGCGAGACGCCGGCGATCTTTTCCTGCGAGGTCACGGTAACGTTGACGCCGTGGCGGGCGAGCGTGGCGGCCAGTTCCGCACCGGCGAGGCCGGAAGACTGCGTTTCGCTCTCGGCCTGATCGACGGAGAATATCTCGACGCTATCGGCCGCCTTGAGGAAGGGCAGGGCGTCGAAGGTGGCGCGGGTCGCCTCGCGCGAGCCGTTCCAGGCGATCAGGACGCGCTTGATCGGTTTCGCAACGGTCAGCACATGTGGCACGAGGAGAACGGGGCGGCCGCTTTCATAAAGGAAACCGTCAATATCCGAACGGCTGTCGGAAAGTGCGGAGGAGTTGCTCTGGCGGGCGACGATGAGATCGGCGCAGCGGGCGCTGTCGATTGCCGATGCGGAGGCGTAACCCACCGATGTGACGAAGCTGCGCCATTCGTGCGAGATGCCGTTGGCGGCCAGCGTACGCTCGAAGATAGTGCCGACATCGATGGTTTCCTTATGCGCCACGTCCTGCAGCGCCTGCACGGTGGCGGGATCGGGAATTTCCATCGGTGCGACGAGGGGAACAGCGGCCAGCGTTTCCATATGCAGGCCGATCACATGCGAGGAAAACTGATCGGCAAGGCTTACCACGAATTCGCCGAGCTTCTGCGTGTTCGAAACATTGTCGACCACTGCCAATATCGTCTTGTAACCCATTTCTCTCTCCTCGGTGACATGTCGTTTTCAGATCGTTCTGGCTTTTCTTCGAATCGCCAGAACGATCCAAGTCTCTGTTTTATGCATTGTCCGGACGGAAAAGCTGTTCCGCTTTTCCTGGAAATGCTCAGGGGGAGAGTGGCCGCCTTTACAGGCCGCCACCTTGATTTTGGTCAAAGCTTCCCGGTCTCAAGCCTCTTCTGTCTCAAGCCTTTTCTGCCTTAGGCGGTTGCATCGCCCTTGCTGGCTGCCAGTCTTTTTTCATGTCCGATGGTCTCGATCATGGCCGCAACCGCGTCTGCTGCCGCCTTCAGGACGCCGGCGTCGCGGGCGCGCACCACGATCTCCGTCGAAAAGCGCTGCCCGTCATATTTGGGATAGGAGCCGATGCTGGTTTCGGGATGGGCTTTCTGGATGGCCGTCAGCGGCGTGCCGATATCGCCTTCGCCATAGGGCGACCGCACCGCCTGCGACATGACTTTTGCGCCGGTGCGCAGCGTCGGCATGACATTGTCCAGCATGGCCTGAAACACCTGCGGCACGCCAGCCATGACGTAAACATTGCCGATGACGAAGCCGGGGGCGACGGAAACGGGATTGGCGATGTGGGCGGCTCCTCTCGGCATGCGCGCCATGCGCTTGCGCGCCTCGGTGAACTCCATCTCGCGGACGCGATACATGTCACCCAGCAGGCGCAGCGCCTCGGCATCGTGCTCGCAGGGCAGGCCAAACGCCGCAGAGACCGCATCCGCGGTGATGTCGTCATGGGTTGGGCCGATGCCGCCTGATGTGAAGACATAATCATAGCGGCCGCGCAATGCGTTCAGCGCTTCCACGATCGCTTCCTCCTCATCGGCGACGATGCGCACTTCCTTCAGGTCGATGCCGGACATGGTGAGGACATCCGCGAGGTGGCCGATATTCTTGTCCTTGGTGCGGCCCGAAAGCAGTTCGTCGCCAATGGCAAGCATGGCGGCGGTCACGACGGATTGGGCGGAGGAGGGATTGGACATGGTTGCACTCGTCATCTGTTTCACCCGACGTTAACGCCGCGCCAGCGCGAATGCAAAGCGGTTTTGAAGAAACGCAAAAGGGGGATTGGTTGACGATGGCCCCGAGCGTTCACTCATCGTGAACAGTGCGTATGCCAATCCCCGGCTGGCGGCAGACCGATCCGTCCGCTACCTTTTTGTCATACGCTTTTTACAGGTCAAAGCCGATGATCATTGAGTTTTTAAAGAAGCTTGTCGCCGGTACGCCGGAAACAGTTCCAGCAAAGGAAACGAAGAGAATGACGAAGGTTCTGGTACTTTATTACTCCTCTTACGGCCATATCGAGAAAATGGCCTATGCCGTTGCCGAGGGCGTGAAGTCCACCGGCGCGGACGCCGTGGTGAAGCGCGTTCCCGAACTCGTTCCGGAAGAAGTTGCAAAGTCTTCCCATTTCAAGCTGGATCAGCCGGCCCCGGTGGCGACGGTGGACGAACTGGCGGATTACGACGCCATTATCGTCGGCGCCGGCACGCGTTTCGGCACGGTCGCCTCGCAGATGCGCAATTTCTGGGACCAGACCGGCGGCCTGTGGTTCAGCGGCAAGCTGGTCGGCAAGGTGGGTTCGGCTTTCACCTCTTCCGCCACGCAGCATGGCGGCCAGGAATCGACCATCCTCGGCTTCATCCCCACCTTCCTGCACCATGGCATGGCGGTCGTCGGTCTGCCCTATGCTTTCCAGGGCCAGATGGGCGTCGATGAAATCAAGGGCGGCTCGCCCTATGGCGCCTCCACCATCACCGATGGCGACGGCTCGCGCCAGCCTTCCGAAATCGAACTGGAAGCCGCTCGTTATCAGGGCGCGCATGTGGCGAAACTCGCCGCCAAGCTTTCCGCCTGATTGGATGATCTGTTGAAAAAAAATGCGGCCCACAAGGCCGCATTTTTTAATGCCGGAACGTCACGTCGCCGGTCCTGTCGAAGAAGAACTTTTGCCGTGGGTCAGATCGGTAGGTTGACCATGAAAAGGCAGCTTGCGACCACGAAGCCGAGCATCGAGATTTCGAGAAAACCGTTCAATCCGTCACGCATTCCAATCCTCCTCCTGTTGGATGAAAAGAGAACGGCCAGAGTTTATCGCGGTTCCATAACGAAAGAATGAAATTCAGGAAATTCTAATGTCCACTCGCCCCGTCTTCCGGCGGAGAGGATTTTCGCGCTTCAGCCGGTGACGACGAAGGCCACCACGAGGTGGCCGAGAAGGCCGATCGCCAAGCAGGAGAGGAGAAAAATGAACAGGGCTTTTTTCATGTTTCCGGAAGCTTCCATCTGTTGCGATCCATCCAACGTCTTATTCTGAAAAGCTGACGCCGCAGGCGGCATTTTTAGTCGACGGCCGGCAGGTGTTCCGCCGTCAGGCCTTGATATCGAGGCCGGCTTCGATTGCGGCTGCGATGAAGGCCTTGCGCGCATCCTCGGGCTTTTTCCTGCCGGCATCGACGGCGGCGCAGATCAGCAGCACCTTGTCCAGCGCATCGCCGTCTTCGATCGGCCAATCCTCGATCAGCGCCCAGGAGGCCGCCTGCGTGGTGTCGATGCTCGTATAGTCGCCCGGCGTTTCGAACGCGATCAGGACGGGTTTTTGCCAGCGCGTATTCATCGCCTATCCATAGTGGTTGTTGCGCCCGGCTCTAAACCAAGCGGCCAGGATGCGCAATCCCGTTCCCGGCCCGTTTCGCGCGGTTGCGGTGTGGTCAGTCGTCGCGCCCGAACAGCCATTCGCGGATGATGCGGCGGTCGATGAGTTCCAGCGAGCGGTCCGGCGCGATGCGGTAGGTTTCCACCGCCCTCGTGCTGCCGTCGATGCGGAATTCATGGGTGAAGGTGCTGCCGATTGGCGATTTCGTCAGTTTGGTGCGCGGCTGGCCTCTGTAGATGATGCTGCCGGGGATGGGTTCGACATAGGGCGCGGGGCCGACATAGGCGGCCGGTCCGGCCGTGGTGCATCCGGCAAGCGCCAGTGTAAGCGCGATAGCGGCCGGCGATACGAGCGTTTTCATCCTGTCCTCCGAAGTGCGTCCGTGAAAACGATGTCGAGGCGCGGCGGTTCCCGGCGGGCAGGGGGCCGGAGACGATTTCCCCGACTATTTGCTCTTCGGATTCTGAATGTCGCGCGCGACCCAGCGAAAGAAAAAGTAGACGAGGAGGCCGAAGATGAAAAGCGGGATGAGGTTCGCAAAACCGGACATATGATTCTCGTTTCTCCCTCCCGATCCGGGGTCTAGTCGGAGTGAAACCGGCAAGGCAAGGGGAACGCCAAACACAGTCGGTAAAATATCCGTGTGCCTGCAAAGGAGAATTCGAGGAGCGTGGGGAGGGGCGGGAGAGATCTGGCGCACTGCCAGTGATGCCAGATCTCTCCGTCTCCCGCCAGTTTCAGGGTACGGGGGACTGGCGCTAATATGACGGACAACTGCCGATAGACATAGGCCGAGAAATTACCTCGAATAAATCGCTGCTTTGGTGAAGGCCGGTGAAGGCCGGCCCGCCGCAGGCCTTCAGGGGCTTTTGCGGCGATATAATTAGCCAGAGAATTACTTCCCGAGACGGAGCAGCCAAGGCCGCATTCCCGAATTTCCGGTGTAACCCGTTGAAACGGAAGAGGATGCCTTTCCACCATTATGCTGCCGGCTATACAGGAAAGGGAACTTTTTGGGCGTTTTATCGTTCAAACAGGCAGGGCACATGCCAATAGTGGAGGGTTACACATGCTCGGCACCATCCTCGTCATCCTGCTCATTCTTTTCCTGATCGGCGCACTGCCAAGCTGGGGTTACCATAATTATGGTTATGGCCCGTCAGGCGGTCTCGGACTGGTTCTGGTCATCGTCCTGATCCTGGTTCTGCTTGGGCGGATTTGATCATACGAAAAGGGGCAGCGTCGCTCGCATGATGACAGGCGAGTTGAACTCAAGCGCCTGTGTGGCGCTGCTCAGTTCATACCGAAATTGGGTGTGATGTAAGATTTGGAGGCCTCGCCCGGAATTGAACCGGGGTACAAGGATTTGCAGTCCTCTGCGTCACCACTCCGCCACGAGGCCTCAACCGCTCGTCGTCTTGAGCGATGGCGGGCATTTAGAACGAATCCATTTAGGGTGCAAGGCCCTAATTTCGAATGCGCTTGTTTTTTAGTTTCTGCGCACGAAGACAGATCGTTACGATAAAAAGTCTCCTTCATGGGCGTGATATCCTGTCGCTTTTTCCCACACATCCGGCTTAGCGCGCTTGAAAGCGTGCGCTTGGGCAATTATGAGATTATCCAAAGGCGAGGGTGAGCCCCTGCCGTTTTGAGCTTTTGGAGCCGAGGCTTCCCGACCGGCATCCGTGAAATTGAGGCGATACGATATGATGGATTTCGAAACCGCACGCGCCAATATGGTCGACAGCCAGTTGCGCACGACCGACGTGACGTCGCATTCCGTGCTGAAGGCGTTTTTGAGCGTGCCGCGCGAGGCATTTGTGCCGGCGGGCGTGCGGCAGATCGCCTATGTGGACGAGGACCTGCAGATCTGTCCCGCCCGCGATGGCCGTCCGGCCCGTTATGTCATGAAGACCTCGCCGCTGGCGAAGCTGCTGCAGCTTTCGGCCGTGTCGAAGGAGGACGTGGTGCTGGAAGTCGGCGGCGGTGCAGGTTATGCGGCCGCCATCCTTTCGCAGCTTGCCGGTTCGGTAGTTTCGCTTGAAAGCGATGAGGGGCTGGCCGCACAGGCGACCGAGACGCTCGCCTCGCTCGGATATGACAATGTCGCGGTCGTGACCGGCGACCTCGAAAAGGGCTATGCGGGCGAAGCGCCCTATGACCTCATTTTCATCAACGGCTCGGTTGAGGAAGTGCCGGCGGCACTGACCGACCAGCTGCGTGACGGCGGCCGTCTGATCGTCGTCGTCGGATATGGCGGCGCCGCGAAGGCCACCGTTTATCGCCGCGATGGCAACAGCACATCGGCCGCCACTTTCTTCAATGCTTCGGTCAAGCCGCTGCCGGGTTTTGCCAAGGCGGCCGAATTCGTTTTCTGATCGGCAAACGATCCTCTTCTTTTTGACGCCGGGGTGGAGTTTCCGCCCCGGCGTTTTTATGTTCGGTTTGCCGGCGGGGCGCGTCCTTTCGGGCCGTTCTCACAAAGCTGTGCATCATCACGAAACTTGTCGAATCAGTGATTTAGTTCCTCGCTATGCTGACCTAAACTAAGGGTGATTCGGGGTGTGCGTATTTCTGCCCCGCATGATCCTGCGACAGGGACGGCGAAATGCTCAAACGCTTGGCCGGCCATGTTTCAGAGCATCGGTGTGACGATCGATTTCGGTTGTCGAAAACGCGATGTGAAAATTGAACAGGTCAAGGAGCGCTCATCCGGTGTCCGAGGGATGCGGCAAGGGCGTTCGAAGAGTGGAAACCGGGGATTGATATGGCTCAGCCAAGCGTAGCGCGTGAACCGTCCATGGAAGAGATTCTGGCGTCTATCCGCCGGATCATCGAAAGCAACGAGACCGGACCTGCCGGTGCGTTTTCCGCGCAGTTGCCGCCGGTCTATGACGATGAAGACGAGGCCGCGAGCGAAGCGGCCTTCGTGGCGGAGCCCATCAGCCCGCCGGCGCGCGTTCCCCCCGCCGCAAACCAGGCTTTTGGCGCACGGCCTGCGCAGGATTTTTCGCCGATTTCTGAAGGGCCTATGGCTGAACGGCAGGAAAGCTCTGCCGAAAAGACCATGTCGCTTGCCGATGTCGCTGCCCGTGTGCGTGCCGCCGCAGACCGTAACGCCGCCATGGGGCCGCAGGCTTTCGCCGCGCAGGCCCAGCGTGGCGCGGCCGAGACCGCGCCGTCGGCTGCTGCGCCGGCTCTATCGCAGCCTTTGTCTGCGCCGTCTTCCGAACGCGCCGCACCGCAACGCCCGACGGATGTTCGGCCGCTGATGGCGGCTGCGTCCGCCGCGAGCGTGAGCGAGCAGCCGGCATCCAGCGTGAACGAGCAGCCGGTATCTTTTGCCGCTGAGGATCGCGCTGCTGCTGCCGCCATCGAAAGCGCGTCTTCGGCCGAAAACCGTTTCGATCAGCTTTCGCTGCGCGGCGCCCTCGAAACGCCGCTGACAGCGGAGCGTTTCGACATAGCGGTGCTGGAACCTGTCGTTGAGAAACCGGCATTCGATCTGGCCGAGCCACAGGCAAAAGACGAGGCGGGTGTTGAGGGCGGTCTGTCGCTCAATCTTCTTTCCGCTGCTGCCGGTGCGCAGATCGCCCGTTCGTTCAGCGAGCTTGCAGAGGTTTTCGACGGCGTCGAGCGGCGCTCGATTGAGGATATGGCCGCCGAAATGTTGCGTCCGATGCTGCAGGATTGGCTGGAAGACAATCTGCCGACGCTCGTGGAGCGTCTGGTGCGCGAGGAAATCGAGCGCGTGGCGCGCGGTTCGCGCCGCTAAGTTCCGCTCCGGCCGCATGTGCGATTGCGGCGGATGCGACGAAACAGGGGCCGCTCCGGCATCGGGGCGGCTTTTTTGTTGAAGATGAAGGTGTTATGGGGTCATAGTCACCCGTGGGTCCGCTCAATGGTTGGCTTGAGGGCGGGTTTCTGTTGACTCTCTCCCGTCCATCCTTATTTAAAAAATCCACACAAGAACTCTAAAATTCAGGTCAGGAAATGCTCGAAAAGACCTACGATTCCGCATCCGTCGAACCGAAGATCGCCAAAGCCTGGGACGAGGCTAACGCTTTTCGTGCCGGCGCCAACGCCAAGCCGGGCGCGGAAACCTTCACCATCGTCATCCCGCCGCCGAATGTGACCGGTTCCCTGCATATGGGCCACGCGCTCAACAACACGCTGCAGGATATTCTGGTCCGCTTCGAGCGCATGCGCGGCAAGGACGTGTTGTGGCAGCCGGGCATGGACCATGCCGGCATCGCCACGCAGATGGTCGTCGAGCGCAAGCTGATGGAGCAGCAGCTTCCGGGCCGTCGCGAGATGGGCCGCGAGGCTTTCGTGGAGAAGGTCTGGGAATGGAAGGCCGAATCCGGCGGTTTGATCTTCAACCAGCTGAAACGTCTCGGCGCCTCCTGCGACTGGTCGCGTGAGCGCTTCACCATGGATGAAGGTCTCTCCGAGGCGGTTCTCGAAGTTTTCGTCACGCTCTACAAGCAGGGCCTGATCTATAAGGACAAGCGTCTGGTCAACTGGGACCCGAAGCTGCTGACCGCGATTTCCGACATGGAGGTCGAGCAGATCGAGGTCAAGGGCAATCTCTGGCACCTGCGCTACCCGCTCGAAAAGGGCGTTACCTATCAGTATCCGATCGCTTTCGATGAGGAGGGCAAGCCCACCGAGTTCGAGACCCGCGATTATATCGTCGTCGCCACGACGCGTCCGGAAACGATGCTCGGCGATACGGGTATTGCGGTGAACCCTGAGGATGAGCGTTACAAGGGCATTGTCGGCAAGCACGTCATCCTGCCGATCGTCGGCCGCAAGATCCCGATCGTTGCCGATGACTATGCCGATCCGACCGCCGGCACGGGCGCCGTGAAGATTACGCCTGCGCATGACTTCAACGATTTCGAAGTCGGCAAGCGCTGCGGCCTGCGCGCCATCAATGTCATGAATATCGACGGCACGATCACCATCAAGGATAACGAGGATTTCCTTGAAGGCCTCAGCCATCCCGCTGCGCTCCACGGCGCATGGGATCGTCTGGAAGGACAGGATCGCTTTACCGCGCGCAAGATCATCGTTGAAATCTTCGAAGAGGCCGGGCTGCTCGACAAGATCGAGCCGCACAAGCATGTGGTGCCGCATGGCGACCGCGGCGGCGTGCCGATCGAGCCGCGCCTGACCGACCAGTGGTGGGTGGACAACAAGACGCTGGCGCAGCCGGCGATTGCCTCGGTTCGCGAAGGCCGCACCAATTTTGTGCCGAAGAACTGGGAAAACACTTACTTCCAGTGGATGGAGAACATCCAGCCGTGGTGCATCTCGCGGCAATTGTGGTGGGGACACCAGATTCCCGCATGGTATGGCCCGGACGGGCAGGTCTTTGTTGAGAAGACCGAAGAAGAGGCCCTGCAGGCCGCCATCCAGCACTATATCGCCCATGAAGGTCCGTGGAAGGCCTGGGTCGAAGAGAAGCTTGAGAACTTCGCGCCGGGCGACATCCTGACGCGCGACGAAGACGTGCTCGACACCTGGTTCTCGTCGGCGCTCTGGCCGTTCTCGACGCTCGGCTGGCCTGAACAGACGCCGGAACTGGCGCGTTATTACCCGACCAACGTGCTGGTCACGGGCTTCGACATCATCCCCTTCTGGGTGGTGCGAATGATGCAGATGGGTCTGCATTTCATGAAGGACGACGCCGGCAATCCGGTCGAGCCTTTCAGCACGGTCTATATCCACGCGCTGGTTCGCGACAAGAACGGCCAGAAGATGTCGAAGTCCAAGGGCAACGTCATCGACCCGCTGGAACTCATCGACGAATATGGCGCGGATGCGCTGCGTTTCACGCTCGCCATCATGGCGGCGCAGGGTCGCGACGTGAAGCTCGATCCGGCACGTATCGCCGGTTACCGCAACTTCGGCACCAAGCTCTGGAACGCCACGCGCTTTGCCGAGATGAATGGCGTCAAGCGCGATCCGCACTTCCTGGCTGAAACCGCATCGCTGACCATCAACCGCTGGATCCTGACCGAGCTTGCCAATACGGCGCGCGACGTGACGGCGGCGCTTGAGAACTTCCGCTTCAACGATGCGTCAGGCATTCTCTATCGTTTCGTCTGGAACCAGTTCTGCGACTGGTATCTGGAACTGTTGAAGCCCGTCTTCAGCGGCGAAGACGAAAAGGCCAAGAGGGAATCGCAGGCCTGCGCGGCCTATGTTCTGGACGAGATCTACAAGCTCCTGCATCCCTTCATGCCCTTCATGACGGAAGAGCTGTGGGCGCATACGGCGGGCGAGGGCGAGGAGCGGGATAATCTGCTTTGCCTGACCGACTGGCCGGTGCCGGAATTCCGCGACGATGCTGCGGCGGCCGAAATCAACTGGCTGATCGATCTCGTCTCCGGCATTCGCTCCGCGCGCGCCGAGATGAACGTGCCGCCCGGCGCCACCGCTTCGCTGGTGGTTGTCGGCGCCAATACCTCCACCGAAGCGCGGCTCGACCGCCACGCCGCCGCCATCCGGCGCCTGGCGCGGGCGGATGAAATCCGCGCCGCCGATGTCGCGCCGAAGGGCTCCGCGCAGATCATCGTCGGTGAGGCCACGGTCTGCCTGCCGCTCGGCAAGCTCATCGATCTGGCCGCCGAGGAAGCCCGTCTCGAAAAAGCAATCGGCAAGGTGGATGCGGAAATGGAACGCATCGACAAGAAGCTGTCGAACGAAAAATTCGTGGCCAATGCCGATCCGGAAGTGGTCGCCGCCGAGCGCGAGCGCAAGGCGGAGCTGGAAGTGCAGCTTGCAAGCCTGAGAACGGCGCTCACGCGGGTCAGCGAAGCGGGGTAATAGCTGCCTCCGGCTCTTTTATGGAAACAAAATCGCCCCGTTCGAAACGGGGCGTTTTTTGTTTCTGCGTAACAATTCGTCTCGATTGATTGCTGCACTGCAATGGCGAATCATGGCGCACCCGAAAGAGCGATTATTTCACGCCATGTCCGGTCAAAAACCTCTGAAACAGCCGAAAAATCCAACAAAAACGGCCTGATAAGCGCGTTTCCTCGGGAAACCCGTGAGTGTGGTTATTTAGCGACAATTCCTGCCTCAAGTGGGAATTTGTTTCATTTTATGTCTGATTGCTTCAATTGGATTAGAAAAATAACCTAAAATGATTATGCAAGGGGATCGACATGAAATTCTTACGTAAAAATTGGAGAAGTGTCGCAGAACTGTGCCAGAGTGCGGCAGATTGTCATTTGCTGCGAAGCGCTTCACTCTTTTGATGATCACATTGCCTTGATTGGGGAGAGAGATGGCAAAAACTGCAATTTTTCGCGGCGCGGTATGTTTCGCAGTCAGCATCGCGGCGGTAACGCCCTCACTGGCGAGTGGCCTTGAGCGCGGCGGCTACAATATCGATCTGCTGTTCGATCCGTCCGACTACGTTCTCGACAGTTCCGCCACTTTCGTCGCGCCGCAGCGCAAGGTGGAGAATGCGCGCGACAATCCGCTGAAGAGCGGGGGTCCGCTGCCCGGTTCCTGGTCGACCACCGCCGACGATTCTGAAAACTACTGGTCGACGCGTGTTGGCGCCAAGGCGGCCATCGGCGATTTCGGCGACTGCATGTTCGACTATTCGCAGCCCTGGGGCGCGGATTTGAACCCCGGCATCTGGCAGGGATCGAGCTACAATATCGAAACCAAGGTCAAATCGCATAACTACGCCACCACCTGCCGCGTGAAGTTCGATCTCGGCAAGGGCGATTTCTCGATCATCGGCGGCGGCTTCTATCAGGAAGTCAGCGGCTATAAATACCGTCAGGTGGTTTCCCCGACGCTGCTCGGTCCGGCTTATCCTTCCCTTTATTCCGGTGTCGGCAAGCTCGATATGGAAGGCGACGGCTGGGGATGGCGCGCAGGTATCGCCTATGAGATACCGGAAATCGCTTTCCGCACGAGCCTCGTTTATAACAGCGCGGTCGATCACGATCTGAACGGTACGGTCGACCTCAGAAGCCTTCCGGCAGCTGGCAGCCCGGCTCTCATCGCTTACGGCGGCAAGGTTACTCCGGTTTACGGCTCGGTTTCCATGCCTGACAGCCTGGAACTCAAGGTGCAGTCCGGTATTGCGGCGAACTGGCTCGCTTTCGGTTCGGTCAAGTGGACGGACTGGAGCCAGATCCAAGTCGTGCCTTTCTGCCAGGTCGGTGTTCCGTCCTGTATTGCGGGCGTCACCTCGCTCACCACGCTCGATCTTTATTATCGTGACGGCTGGACGGTTACCGGCGGTATCGGCCACAAGTTTAACGACCAGTGGAGCGGCGCCGTCAGCCTGACCTGGGATCGCGGCACATCGACGGTTATCGGCACGCAGACCGATACCTGGATGGTCGGCACCCAGCTCGTTTATTCGCCCACGCCGAACGTCGAGTTCAAGATCGCCGGCGCTGTCGGCCTGCTGACCTCGGGTGAATCCTCGATCAGCGGCGGCCGCTGCAGCAACGTCGGCACCGCGACCTGCGGCGACGAGGCTGGCTATAGCTTCGGCAGCGATGTCGTGGCGGCGATCTCGACCGGCGTGAAGGTCAAGTTCTGACATCATCCTTCCGTAGATGCTAAAATAAAGGTCCGGTTTACCAACCGGGCCTTTTTTCATGCGCGACTATGATTCCTGCTCGATAAAATTTTCTAGCCCGAAAGTTTTGTGACGATTTGGCAACACTTTTCTGCAAGCGTGTGGTCGCGTTGGAATGTGAGCATATCTGTCCATTTCCCGCCACAAACAGGGTGCTTGGCTTATGTTTAGGGACGCGGGAATGGAAGAACATGCAGGCGTTTGATGTGGTGGTGCGCAAGGCCGGAAAGTGAAAACGGGTTTGGATTCAGGGTTTAAGCAAGTAATACGGGAATTTCATCCGGCTTTCTTGTTTGGCGCTGACCGGTGGACGGTGAAATGCCGTTATATTGCCGGAAATTATGCCTATATCTGTCTCACTGGAAAATTAGGGCAATTGCCGCAAAAGACCACCGGTGGTGCGCTGGAAAGTGCTGCCGGAAAGACGCAGTGTGTTCGAAAAATCGCGACCCGGCGGGGTTCGGCTTTGCAGTATTCCGCAAGTATTGGCTATATGCCGGGAAGAGTTAAGAGAAGTTCGCTGAAATGCTGAAATGTGAAGCCAACGTTTTAAAGCCGCTCCTCATGGGCATGTTGCTTGCGTCGCTCGCAATGCCTGCTGCGGCTTTTGACATCAATGCGGGCGTGACCAAGGAATCCGGCCCCTTCGACCTGTTCAAGTTCGGCTTCAAGGCCTACAAGAACGGCAACAAGGGTGAAGCCGTCGAGGCCTATCGCTACGCGGCTGAAAAGGGCCATACCGGCTCGCGCTGGGCGCTTGCCAATATGTATGCCTATGGCGATGGCGTCGCCAAGAACGACTTCGAAGCTTTCAAGATCTACAGCGAAATCGCCAATCAGGGTGTGGAGCCGGGTTCGGAAGATACCGGCTTCTTCGTCAACGCGCTGCTTTCCCTTGCCGATTATTACCGTCACGGTATTCCCGGCAGTCCGGTGAAGATGGACCTGTCGCAGGCCCGCCAGCTTTATTTCCAGGTTGCTTCCACCTTTGGCGTCGCTGAGGCGCAGTTCCGTCTGGCGGAGATGATTCTCGCCGGCGAGGGCGGCCGCGCCGATGTACAGCAGGCCAAGAAGTGGCTCAACCAGGCCCGCAAGCACGGCCATGCCGGCGCCATGTCGATTTTCGGCAACCTGATCTTCCAGGAAGGCCAGACGACGCAGGGGCTGGCCTTCATGACCGCGGCGCTCGACAAGTGCACGGCGGCGGACTGCACCTGGATACAGAACCTGCAGGAGCAGGCTTTTTCGCTCGCCGGTGAGAACGATCGCCGCGCCGCCATCGCCATGGCGCAGAACATGCAGTTCAACGATCCGGATTGAGGGTGCTGATCGGGGTGGTTTTATCCACCCGCCAGGAGTGGCTCAGCCGACCGGACTGAAATCGAAATAACCGCAGACCGGCACATGGTCGGACGGTTTTTCCCAGGCCCGCACATGTTTTTCGATGCTGACGGATTGCAGCCTGTCGGCAGCTTCGGCCGACAGCATCAGATGATCGATGCGGATGCCATTGTTTTTCGGCCATGCCCCGGCCTGATAATCCCAGAAGGAATAAAGTCCTGCTTCATCCGTGGTTGCACGCGCCGCATCGGTGAAGCCCAGATTTTCCAGCTTGCGGAAGGCTGCACGGGTCTTCGGCAGGAATAATGCGTCGCCTTCCCACACGCGTGGGTCGTGGCAATCGAACGGCTCCGGGATGACATTGTAGTCGCCCGCGAGGATCAGCGGCTCCTCGAGCGCGAGGCGATCTTCGGCAAAGCGCCGCAGCCGTTCCATCCAGGCAAGCTTGTAGGGATATTTCACCGGATCGTCCGGCGGATTGCCGTTCGGCAGGTAAAGCGAGCAGACGCGGATCGCGCCGCCATCGACGGAAAACACGCCCTCGATGAAACGCGCCTGTTCATCGGCATCGTCACCCGGCAGGCCGCGATTGACCTCGTCGGGCTTGACCTTCGAGAGCAGGGCGACACCGTTGAAGCCCTTCTGGCCATGAGTCTCGACATGATAGCCGAGCGCCTCCAGCTCCAGCCGGGGAAAACCCTCGTCGACCGATTTGATTTCCTGAAGGCAGACGATATCGGGCGATGAATCCTTCAGCCACTGGCAGAGGTTTTCGATACGCGCCTTGACGCCGTTGATGTTCCAGGTGGCAATCTTCATCGGAGTTTCCCTTTTGCGAGGGTACTTTTACCCGATGCAAAAGCGATTGCCACCGTTTTTGGAAAACGGCCCTGTGGATGTGGTGGAAAGATGATGTCAGATCGAGAAGCTGGTGCCACAGCCACAGCTAGCCACCGCATTCGGGTTCTTGATCTGGAACGACTGCCCAAGCAGATTGTCGACGAAGTCGATTTCGGAGCCGGCCATATAGACGACCGAGAGGCTGTCGATCAGCACCTTGGCGTCGCCGCGGGCAATCACTATGTCGTCATCGGCTTTGTCTTCGGCCAGATCGAACTTGTAGGAGAAGCCCGAGCAGCCGCCGCCTTCCACCGAGACGCGCAGCGCCTGTTTGCCGGCATCGGCCGCGACGATCTGGGCGATTCGCTTCGCCGCAGCTTCAGAAAGGGTAATGTCGCTGTTTTCCATGTCGTTTCTCCTGCCGGGGTCAAGAACCGGAGAGCAATAATCTCGTTGTCACCATTATAAACCGGTCAAATTAACGGTCTATAGCCTGTGTGAAGACGGTCAACGCGGCGATGATGCTTTGCGCCGACCTCTGCGATAGGTATGAAGGGTGAATGAAAAGGTCAATGGCCGAGACCAAAAGGAAGTCCCGGCTGGAGAAGACAACAGGTGGATGCATGATAATAGACCAGCGCGCATTGGGTTTCGGAAGCGGCGAGAGGGCGGTTTTCGCCTCGGATCCATGGACCACGCGCGGGCGTCTTTTTCCCGAAACCGGAAGCCTGACGCGCTCGGAGTTCCAGCGCGACCGCGATCGCATCGTCCACACGACGGCCTTTCGCCGCCTGAAGCACAAGACGCAGGTGTTCATCAGCCCTGATGGCGACCATTATCGCACGCGTCTCACACACACCATCGAGGTGGCGCAGATCGCCCGGGCGCTCGCCCGCGCGCTGAAGCTCGACGAGGATCTGGCCGAGGGCGTGGCGCTGGTGCATGATTTCGGCCATACGCCTTTCGGCCATACCGGCGAGGATGCGCTGGACGCGGTGCTGCTGCCCTATGGCGGCTTCGATCATAACGCCCAGTCGCTGCGCATCGTCACCAAGCTGGAGCGCCGTTACGCCGAATATGACGGCATCAACCTGACCTGGGAGACGCTCGAAGGTCTGGTCAAGCACAATGGCCCGCTGGTGAATGCGAAGGGCGAGGGGATCAAGGGGCCGGTTCCGCTGCCCATCCTCGAATATTGCGAGCTGCAGGATCTGGAAATCGGCAGCTATGCCAGCCTCGAGGCGCAGGTGGCGGCGATTGCCGATGACATCGCCTATAATACCCATGACATCGATGACGGGTTGCGTGCCGGTTATCTCACCTTCGAGATGCTGGAGGAGGTGCCGTTCCTCGGCGGCCTGATGGCCGAGGTGCGGACGAAGTATCCGGTGCTCGACAAGGAGCGTTTCGCCAATGAGATCATGCGTCGGCAGATCACCCATATGGTGGAAGACGTGATCGGCGTTGCGCAGCAGAATCTCGCCCGTCTGAAGCCGAAGAGTGCGGCGGATATCCGCGCTGCCGATTTCACCGTTGCGACCTTCTCGCCGGAAATGGCCGAGACCGACCGGCAGATCAAGAAACTGCTGTTCGGCCATATCTACCGGCATCCGGAAATCATGCGCATCCGCGCCGGCGCCACACAGATCGTCACCGATCTTTTCCACCGTTATATGGAAACGCCGGCGGAAATGCAGAGCCACTACTGGGTGGACAGCATTTCCGGCATGAGCGTGGCCGCAAAAGCCCGGCATGTGGGCGACTATCTGGCCGGCATGACCGACAGTTATGCACTGCGCGCCCACCAGCGGCTGTTTGACCGCACCCCCGATTTGCGATAGGGCAGCGGGCGATCGCGAAGCCGACCCGGTTAAAAGGCCGGATATAAACAGAAGCCCTTCGCGCAGGTTGGAACGATGAACATTTTTGCCGATTTCGATACCAGGATCAAAAACGCGCTCGAGACCCTCGATCTCGTGAAAGAGAACCGCGAAAAGGTCGATTTCAGTCGAATTACCGTCGAATCCCCGCGCGATCTCAGCCACGGCGATGTCGCAACCAATGCCGCCATGGTGCTGGCGAAGCCGCTCGGCACCAATCCGCGCGCGCTGGCAGAACTCATCGTACCGGCTCTTCAGGCCGATGGTGATGTGGACAGCGTCAATGTTGCGGGTCCGGGCTTCATCAATCTCAAGGTTTCGGTCGGTTACTGGCAGCGTCTTCTCGCCGACATGATCGGGCAGGGCGTCGATTTCGGCCGCTCCACTATCGGTGCGGGCCAGAAGATCAACGTCGAATATGTCTCCGCCAATCCGACAGGCCCGATGCATGTCGGCCATTGCCGTGGCGCCGTCGTCGGCGACACGCTGGCGAACCTGCTCGCTTTTGCCGGTTATGGCGTCACCAAGGAATATTACATCAACGATGCCGGCTCGCAGATCGATGTGCTGGCCCGTTCGGTGTTCCTGCGTTACCGCGAGGCGCTTGGCGAAGATATCGGCACCATTCCGTCCGGCCTTTATCCCGGCGACTATCTCGTTCCCGTCGGTCAGGCGCTGGCGGATGAATATGGCATCAAGCTGCGCGCCATGCCCGAGGAAAAGTGGATGCCGATCGTCAAGGACAAGGCGATCGACGCGATGATGGCGATGATCCGCGAGGATCTGGCGCTGCTCAACGTCCGGCACGACGTGTTCTTCTCGGAGCGCACGTTGCATGAGGGCAATGGCGGCCCGATCCTCTCGGCTATCAACGATCTCACCTTCAAGGGCCATGTCTACAAGGGCACCCTGCCGCCGCCGAAGGGCGAATTGCCGGAAGACTGGGAAGACCGCGAACAGACGCTGTTCCGCTCCACCGAGGTGGGCGACGACATGGACCGTGCGCTGATGAAGTCGGACGGTTCCTACACCTATTTCGCCGCCGACGTTGCTTACTTCAAAAACAAGTTCGACCGTGGTTTTTCCGAGATGATCTATGTGCTCGGCGCCGACCATGGCGGTTACGTGAAGCGGCTGGAAGCGGTTGCGCGCGCCGTCTCCGAAGGCAAGTCGAAACTGACGGTGCTTCTGTGCCAGCTCGTCAAGCTGTTCCGTGACGGCGAGCCGGTGAAGATGTCGAAACGCTCCGGCGACTTCGTCACGCTGCGCGATGTTGTCGACGAAGTGGGTCGCGATCCGGTGCGATTCATGATGCTTTATCGGAAGAATTCCGAGCCGCTGGACTTCGATTTCGCGAAAGTGACCGAACAATCGAAGGATAATCCGGTTTTTTACGTGCAATATGCACATGCCCGTTCGATGTCGATCTTCCGGCAGGCGCAGGAAGCTTTTCCGGGGCTTTCTCCTTCGGCTGAGGAGATGGCGGCATCTGTTGCTTTGATTAGCGATATCAATGAGTTGCAGCTGGTTGCAAAGCTTGCGGAATATCCGCGCCTGATCGAATCGGCGGCCCTTTCGCACGAGCCGCACCGGCTCGCTTTTTACCTCTACGATCTCGCCAGTTCCTTCCATGGACACTGGAACAAGGGTAAAGACCAGCCGGAATTACGTTTTATTAACGATAAAAACCGAGAATTGAGCATTGCCAGACTTGGGCTGGTGAATGCTGTCGCAAATGTTTTGAGGTCCGGCCTTACGCTTTTAGGAGCGGACGCACCTGCTGAAATGCGATAACATATCACCATTATTTGCTCACAATACGCTGGCAAGAGCTGCAATGCGTAGATGGTGGAACACGTAATGGTCGAAAAAAATGTCGCGTATAACCGGGACGCCCGGTCCGAAGGGTTCGCTGACAACGATCCTCTGGCAGAACTGGCGCGTATCGTCGGCTTCGAAGATCGTCCTTCGCATGCGGGTTCCGAGGCTGCGCCATCGGTGACCCGCCGCGAACCCGAATTCAATCTCGAAGATGAGCTTCTGAGGGAATTCGAGGTTTACGACGCACCGCACGCCGATCCGGTCGTTCTTGATCCGGCAAACGATGTTCGTGCGGGCATCCACCCCAACGATTTCATGCAGCGTGTCGAATCGGTTTTCGCCCGCCGCGAGCCCGAGCTTGCGCCGGCGGATGAACCCGCGCCCGTGGCCGCATCCGCACCGGAGGTGAGGGAAGAGCCGCTTCCGGAAGTCGATCAGGCCTATATTCACAACTACGTCGAAACGACCACCCAGGATATTCGCGCGGATTTCCGTGATGATGCCGGCGCGGTGGCGGAAGTTTTCGATGTGCATTCGCGCCAGTCGCGTCCCGCGGAGCCGATGGTTTACCAGCCGGCCGCCCACCAGCAGGTGGCGTGGGAAGAGCCGCAGGCCGCTGAGCCCGTGCAGCCCGAATGGCACGCCATGCCGGAGCTCCCGGCCGATGTTTCTAGCAATGTTCAGACCTATGCGCCGGAGCCGCAGGCTTTCGATCTCGCCGATGAGGTGGAAATAGCTGTCGCCGAGGAAGCGCCCGCACCGATTTCCGTGCGTCCGCCGTCGCATGGCGGCCGGTCTTCGCTGGAATTCTCCAGCCTGCGGCTGCCGCTTGCCAATTTCGGCGCGCGCCGGGATGTTTCGGCTGTCGATCCGAAGCGGGTTGAGCCGCGTTCCGAGCAGCCTGCCGCAGCCCGTATCGAGCCGCAGGTCGAAGCCGCTCCCGCGCCTGCCGTCGTTCAGGCGGTGGAGACCGCTCCGTCATTTGCACCTTCGGTCGCCGAGACCTTCACGCCGGCCGCAGAGTCTCTGGCGTTTGAGGTTGCCGAGAAGCCGGCAGCGAAACATCTCTCGCCGATGGACGAGCTGATTTACGACGTCGCGAAATATTCCATTCCCGGTCGCGGTGAAACACCGCTCGTGCAGGACGTTCCCGCTGCGCAGGCTGCGAAGGTGGAGCCGCCCGTGGTTGCCGCCGCGCCGGTGAAGGCGGCGCCGATTGCCGCTGCTGCGCCTGCAGCACCCGCTGAAGAGCTGGATTTCACTGATTTCGCCGGCTTCAACGATGATGATTTCGAGCTTGCGCTCGACGATCTCGATCTTGATCTGGACCTGTCTGAAATCGCGGAGGCGGAAGTTGCACCTGCGCCCGTGCCGCAGCCCGTTCGCCAGCAGCCGGTCGCTCCGGTCGCCGTTGCCGCCGTAGCACCGCAGCCGGTGAGGGAACAGCCCGCACCGCAGCCGCGCCCGGCTCCCATGGCCGCACCGGTAGCCGCCGTTCCGGTTCAGCCGCGCCCCGCTGTTGCAGCAGCACCGCAGCCAGTCGCACCGCAGACGCTGGAAAGCCTGCCTTTCGATCCTTCGCAGATCGGCGAGACGGAAGAACATCCGGAAACCATCGTCGAAATGGATGTGCCGGAACTGCCGGTCGGGGTTTTTGAACCCAAGCCGGCCGCGCGCCGTCACGAGGAAGATCTCGATATCGATACCGAGCTTGCGACGCTGTTTGCGCCTGCTGTCGCCGGTGGTCTCGATCGTCACAAACATGCGGAAAATCGCGGCGCCGCCCAGGCGCGTCCTGTTCAGGCTCCGGAAGAGGCCGATGAATTCGAACGGGCGCTGGAAGAGGATTTCCGTCGTTCCATGCAGGAGGCTGCGGCTTCTCGTGGCAACGCCCCGCGCGATGCCGAAAACACCTATGTCGACCATCAGGCGGCCTATCGTGATGAAGATGAACGCGGCGGTCGCCGCTGGATCATGCCGGTTGCCGCGGCAATCGGTCTGGTGCTGATCGGTGGCGGCGTTTACGCATTGGTTTCCGGCGGCTCGTCCAGCACGGGTTCCAACGGTGCGCCTGTTATCATCTCCGCCGACAATGACCCGATGAAGGTCGTGCCGGAAAATCCGGGCGGTCGCGTCGTGCCAAATCAGGACAAGGCGGTTTATGACCGTGTGGCTGGCGGCAGCGCTGCCGATCCGAAGCAGCCGGCGCTGATTTCCAGCAACGAGCAGCCGGTGGATGTGGTTCAGCGCACGCTGATCCCCGAACAATTGCCGCTTGAAGGCGAAAACGACGCGGATATGGAAGCCGCCGGCACGCCGGTTGGCGAGACCGAGGATCCACGCCTGCTTTCGCCGGAAGAAAAGGCCGCACAGAACGAAGGTTCGGCTGCAACCGGCGTTTCGCCGCGCAAGGTCCGCACCATGATCGTCAAGCCTGACGGCACGCTGGTTGCCCAGGAGGTCGAGGTACCGGCAGCCCAGCCGCCGAAGGCCGACAAGGTCGAGGAGCTTGCAGCGCCGCAGACCGCCAAGCCCGGTGAGGGCGCTCCCGCCGTCATCGCCGCATCGCGGGTTCCGGTCGCGCCGGAACAGGCTCAGCCGCAGGCAAATACGCCTGCCGCCGCTGCCAAGCCGGCAGCGCAGTCGGCAGCACCGCTTCCCGCGGCGCGTCCGTCCTCGCAGCCCGCCAATGTGGTGGCAACGGTGACCAACCAGGGCAATGTCCGTCCCGCAACAGCTCCGGCGCAGCCGCAGGCCGCGCAGCAGCAGACGGCAGCCGCGACCAGCACGCCTTCCGCCGGTGGCTACTACATCCAGATCGCCTCGCTGCCGAGCCAGGCCGAAGCCCAGAAGTCCTACCAGAACATGTCGGCCAAGTTCGGCTCGGTCATCGGTGGACGCGGCGTCGACATCAAGGCCGCCGAAATCGCCGGCAAGGGCACGTTCTACCGCGTCCGCATCCCGGCGGGTGACAAGAACGAAGCCGTGGCGCTGTGCGAAAAGTTCCGCTCGGCCGGCGGTAGCTGCCTCGTGGCGCGGTGATAGAGGCCAATACGGCTTGTAAGATTGGGGTTGCCGTCTAAGGCAACCCTTCTTTGGGTGGGGAAGGTTTTCCCCACACGCGACGTCATCCTCGGCCTTGTGCCGAGGATCTGCCAACGTTTAGCCAGCCGGTGGGTTGCAGATGCTCGGGACAGGCCCGAGCATGACGACGGAGAGTTTGACACTCCTCCCCACGCCTTTCGGTACAAGGCCATTTCCCATTCCATTTCCTGCGAGCGTGACACCATGACCGATTGCAAAGCTATGATCCTCGGATGCAGCGGGCTTTCGCTGACTGCCGACGAGATTGCCCTTTACCGCGATGAGCAGCCCTGGGGCTTCATCCTGTTCGGGCGCAATATTGGCGAGCCGCAGCAGATTACCGATCTCGTCGCCGCCATGCGCGACGCCGTCGGGCGGCCGGACGCGCCGGTGCTGATCGATCAGGAGGGCGGGCGCGTGCAGCGTATCAAGCCGCCGATCCTGCAGGCCTATCCGAACGCCCGCATTCTCGGTGAAATCTATGAGCGCGACCGGGGGGCGGGTCTGCGCGCCGCCTGGCTGATGTCGCGCCTGCATGCTTTCGACCTCATGAGATTCGGCATCAATGTCGATTGCCTGCCGGTGCTCGATGTGCCGGTGGAAGGCGCCAGCAATGTCATCGGCAACCGCGCTTATGGCTATACCCCGACCATGGTGGCCGAGATGGGGCAGGCGGCGGCCGACGGGCTGAAGGCGGGCGGCATGCTGCCTGTCATGAAACATATGCCAGGCCATGGCCGCGGCATGGTGGATTCGCACCATGAACTGCCGGTCGTCGATGTGCCGCTCGCTGAGCTGGACGCCCATGATTTCGTGCCGTTCCGGGCGCTGAACCGCGAATTGATGGCGATGAGCGCGCATCTGGTATTCAACGCCGTTGATCGCGAGCGGCCGGCGACGACCTCGCCGAAGGTGATCGAGGAAATCATTCGCGGCCGGATCGGATTTGACGGTCTGCTGATGTCCGACGACAGTTCCATGAATGCGCTGAAGGGCACGCTCGGTGAAAGAGCTGCGAATATTGTTGCGGGCGGCTGCGATATAGTCTTGCATTGCAACGGCGTGATGGGTGAAATGCTTGAGGTCGTGAAGGAGGTTCCCGTTCTTTCCGGCCGTTCGCTGGAGCGGGTGCGGGCCGTGGAAGCGGGTTTCCCCGTTGCGGACCCTTCCGACGAAGCGGAGCTGAGAGCCGAATTCAACGCCATGTGGGCCGTTTCCTGACAGTCGGGCGGCGGCCCGTTACTCGGGACGACAGGCCGGACGCCCGGCGGATGGAACAATGGCCGCAGACAAGTCTCGCAATTTAACACCGATGGACAAGCTCTGGCAGGATGTGACGCCGGAGCGGCTGACGGGCGAGGCCGGGCTGGTCATCGATGTCGCGGGTTTCGAAGGCCCGCTCGATCTGCTGCTGCATCTTGCCCGCACGCAGAAGGTCGATCTATCGCGCATTTCGGTGCTGGCGCTTGCCGAACAATATCTGCAATTCGTGGAAAGCGCGCGCCGCGTGCGCATCGAGCTTGCGGCCGATTATCTCGTCATGGCGGCGTGGCTCGCCTTCCTCAAATCCAAGCTTCTCATTCCGCAACAATCGAAGGATGACGGTCCCTCGGGTGAGGAAATGGCCGCGACGCTGGCGTTCCGGCTGAAACGCCTGGAGGCGATGCGCGAGGCGGCGGAACGGCTCGTCAACCGCGCCCAGCTCGGCCGCGATGTTTTTGCCCGTGGCGCGCCGGAGCATATTCCCCATATCAACCGCTCGGCCTATGAGGCGAACCTCTACGATCTCCTGAGCGCCTATGCCAATCTGCGGCAGCGGCAGGCGATTACCCAGGTCACGATTGAAAAACGGCAGGTCTGGTCGCTTGTCGAGGCGCGTGAGCTTCTGACCCATCTCCTCGGCGATGTCGGGGAATGGACCGTGCTCGATCAGTATCTGCTGCAATATGTGCCCGATCCCGCCATGCGGGTGACGGCGATTGCCAGCGCCTTTGCCGCTTCGCTGGAGCTTGTGCGCGAGGGCTCGCTGCAAATCCGGCAGGAGGGCGCTTTCCAGCCCATTTATATGCGTAAGGGTGGACGAGACGACCGTGCGGTGAATGCCGAAAGGACTGACAATGATGAATGACGACGAGACCGCCGAGGCCACCATCACGGCCGATGGGGCCGAGCCCGAACCCACGGTATTTTCCGAGCGCCAGTTGAAGGAGGCCGAGCGGATCGCCGAGGCCCTGGTCTTTGCCTCGTCCGAGCCGGTTTCCGTGGCTTTCATCGCCGAGCGCCTGCCGCGCGGCATGGATGTCGTCGCCATTCTGCAGCATCTCAAGGTTCTTTATGCGGAGCGGGGCGTCAATCTCGTGCAGGTGGGTGGGCAATGGGCCTTCCGCACCGCCGGCGATCTCTCCTTCGTCATCCGCGCCGAGGAAAAGGAGCCGAAGAAGCTGTCGCGCGCGGCGCTGGAAGTTCTGGCGATTATCGCATATCATCAACCGGTGACACGCGCCGAAATCGAGGAAATCCGCGGCGTTCAGACCTCGCGCGGCACGCTTGATGTGCTGATGGAGGCGGGCTGGGTCAGGTTCCGTGGCCGCAGGCGCACACCCGGCAGGCCGGTGACGATCGGTACCACGGTGGAGTTTCTCGACCATTTCGGCCTTGAGGAATTGCGGGATCTGCCGGGCCTTGAGGAGCTGAAGGGGGCAGGGCTGCTTTCCGGCCGCATTCCCTCCAATTTCGGCGTTCCTCTGCCGATGATGAGCGACGAATTGCGTGAGGACGAAGACCCGATCACGCAGCTCGATCTCGAGGAACTGGGCCTGCTTGCGCCGGGCGGCGGCGATGGCGACGACTGATATCGCCATCCTGTTGGCGGGGCCACGAAAACTTTATGCGCACTCGCTGTTGAAGCGACGATTTGTCGTTTGAAAAAGCCTTTCAAACGTCTTACATCGTCTGAAAGCGAAATTCAGGAGTTTCAGTTATGGGTTCTTTTAGTGTGTGGCATTGGCTTATCGTGCTGGTGATCGTTCTCGTCCTCTTCGGACGCGGCAAGATCCCGGAATTGATGGGCGATGTCGCAAAGGGCATCAAGAGCTTCAAGAAGGGCATGGCTGACGAAGACCAGACGCCGCCGCCGGCCGATGCCAACACGAAGACCGTCGACCACAAGGCTGACGAGATCAAGTAAGCGGCCTGTCGCCGCTTGGTGTGGGACTGGCGCTAGAGCGCCGTGCGTTCTTTCGGACGCACAAGGACGCTCTACCACTTGTATGTTGCGCATCGTTCCGGTCGAAAATCGATTCCGATTTTTGGGGCCGATGCGCTAGGGTCTCGGGAGCATATTGATGTTAGATATCGGCTGGAGCGAGCTTCTGGTGATTGCGGTCGTGTTGATCGTGGTCGTCGGGCCGAAGGACTTGCCGCCCATGATCCGCGCTTTCGGCAAGACGATGGCCGGCCTTCGCAAGATGGCGGGGGATTTCCGCACCCAGTTCGACGAGGCCCTCAAAGAGGCCGACATGGACGATGTGCGCCAGACCATCTCCGATGTCCGCAATCTTAACCCCACCAATTCGCTGCGCGATGCGATGAACCCGCTTCGCCAGCTTGGCAACGAGATCAAGTCCGATCTGCAGAAGGCGACCACCCCGCCGGACGGCCTGTCTTCCACCCAAGCGCCCGTCACAAGCGAGCCGGTTGCGCCGCTGGTGAGCGTGCCTGAGCCGGAGATGAAGCTGCCGGATGCGCCGCCTGTTGTCGCCGCATCCGCCGCGCCGGTCGCCGCAGCCGTCGCTGCGGAGGAGAAGCCGAAGCGGGCGCGGGCGAAATCGATTGCGACCGTGGAGGCCGAAACGGTTGCCGCCAAGCCCAAACGCGCCGCCCGCAGCAAGGCCGCAGCGGCAACGCCCGAAACCGCTCCGGCGACGAAAACCGCCGCGAAAACCAGTGAGCCCGCCGTTTCGAAGCCCGCTGTTTCCAATCCCACCGTGAAGGCCGTCGCCAAAAAGGCGGCCGTCAGGAAGGCTGCCGCAGACAAGGCGGTCGTGGCCGAGACCAAGCCGGCGAAAACGGCAAAAACCAAGGCCGCAAAGCCCAAAAAGGATGAAGCATGAGCGGGGATATCGAGGATAAGCCGCAGCCGCTTATCGAGCATCTCATGGAGTTGCGCACGCGGCTGATCTGGGCGCTCGGCGCGTTCTTCGTCGCCTTCATCGCCTGTTTCGCCGTTGCCAAGCACCTGTTCAACCTGCTCGTCATTCCTTACAAATGGGCGGTTCTCTGGGCGGGTCTCGATGTCACGAAATCGTCGCTGATCTATACCGCGCCGCAGGAATTCTTCTTCACGCAGATCAAGGTCGCCATGTTCGGCGCGATGGTGATCTCGTTTCCGGTGGTCGCCTCGCAGCTCTATAAATTCGTGGCGCCCGGTCTCTACAAGAACGAACGGGCGGCTTTCCTGCCGTTCCTCATCGCGTCGCCGATCCTTTTCCTCATCGGTGCGGCGCTCGTCTATTTCTTCTTCACGCCCATGGTCATGTGGTTCTTCCTCGCCATGCAGCAATTGCCCGAAGATGGCGAGGTGGCGATTTCGCTGATGCCGAAGGTGTCGGAATATCTCAGCCTCATCATGACGCTGGTTCTCTCCTTCGGTCTGGTGTTCCAGCTGCCTGTCGTCACCACGCTTCTGGCGCGTGTGGGGCTTTTGACCAGCGACTGGCTGCGGGAAAAGCGCAAGTTCGCGATCGTCCTCGCCTTCGTGGTCGCCGCTGTGCTGACGCCGCCGGATCCCATGTCCCAGATCGGTCTTGCGCTGCCTGCGATCATTCTCTACGAGATTTCCATCTACATGGCTCGACTCGTGGAGAGGAAACGTGCGGCGGAATCCAAAAGCACGGAGCTGGAGGAGACCTGACATTCTTGAAGGTCTCGCCGCTCACGACATTTCCTCGCGCCGGGCTCATGCCCGGCGTTTTGCTGTAAAACGCGACGATGCAACAACGGTCTGGAACGACGATGCACGACATTAAATGGATACGTGAAAACCCCGAAGCTTTTGATGCGGCGCTTGCACGCCGCGGCGCGGAGCCTGCTGCCAGCGGCCTGATCGCGCTTGATGAAAAGCGCCGTTCCGTCATCCAGTCCCTGCAGGACATGCAATCGCGCCGCAACGCCGCCTCCAAGGAAATCGGTGCCGCCATGGCGCAGAAGAACATGGAGCTTGCGGAAAAACTCAAAGCCGAAGTCGCCGATCTCAAGGACAACATGCCGCGCGCGGAGGAGGAGGACCGTCAGGTCACCGCCGAGCTCAACGATGCCCTGTCGCGCCTGCCCAACATGCCCTTTGACGACGTGCCCGACGGCAATGACGAACATGACAATGTGGTGGCCCGCGTGGTCGGCCAGAAGCCCGGCTGGAACCATGAGGCCAGGGAACACTTCGATATCGGCGAAGCGCTCGGCTATATGGATTTCGAGCGCGCCGCCAAGCTTTCCGGTGCGCGTTTTACCGTGCTGACCAGCCAGCTTGCGCGTCTGGAACGGGCGCTCGGCCAGTTCATGATCGACCTGCACACCGGCGAGCACGGTTATACGGAGGTATCCTCGCCGCTGATGGTGCGCGACGAGGCGATGTTCGGCACCGGCCAATTGCCGAAATTTACCGAGGACCTGTTCAGGACCACGGATGGCCGCTGGCTAATCCCGACGGCGGAAGTGACGCTGACCAACCTCGTCTCCGGTGAAATTCTCGATCAGGAGAAGTTGCCGCTGCGCTTCACGGCGCTGACGCCGTCCTTCCGTTCGGAAGCGGGCTCGGCCGGCCGCGACACGCGCGGCATGCTGCGCCAGCACCAGTTCTGGAAGTGCGAACTCGTCTCCATTACCGATGCGGAAAGCGCCGTTGCCGAACATGAGCGCATGACGGCCTGCGCCGAAGAGGTGCTGAAGCGCCTTGGCCTGCATTTCCGCACCATGACGCTCTGCACCGGCGATATGGGCTTCAGCGCCCGCAAGACCTACGATCTGGAAGTGTGGCTGCCCGGCCAGAACACCTATCGCGAAATTTCGTCCTGCTCGGTCTGCGGCGATTTCCAGGCGCGGCGCATGAATGCGCGCTATCGCGGCAAGGACGACAAGGCGACGAAGTTCGTGCACACGCTGAACGGCTCCGGCACGGCTGTCGGCCGCTGCCTGATTGCGGTTCTCGAAAATTATCTGAACGAGGACGGTTCCGTCACAATTCCAGACGTGCTGCTGCCCTATATGGGCGGTCTGACGCGGATCGAAAAGGCGGCTTAAGAGAGCGCGGCATCGTGCTATTGGAAGGAGAGTCTGCCAATTACTCCGACCGTCATCCTCGGGCCTGTCCCGAGGATCTGCAACCTATCGATTTATTTGGACGTGATTAGATCCTCGGGACAGGCCCGAGGATGACGTTGAGTGAACTGCACACTTCACCGCCGGAGGAAAGGATGCTCCGTCACTGAAGACATGAGAAGCGGAGAGAGAAACATGCGGATTTTGCTGACGAATGACGACGGTATCCACGCCGAAGGTCTGGCCGTGCTGGAGCGTATCGCCCGCACGCTGTCCGACGATGTCTGGATCGTCGCGCCGGAGACCGACCAGAGCGGTCTCGCGCACTCGCTGACACTGTCTGAACCGCTGCGTCTGCGAAAAGTTTCCGACAAGCATTTCGCGCTGCGCGGCACGCCGACCGATTGCGTCATCATGGGCATTCGCGAAGTGCTGCCGGAGAAGCCGGATCTCGTGCTCTCCGGCGTCAACGCCGGCGCCAACATGGCCGATGACGTGACCTATTCCGGCACCATTGCCGGCGCCATCGAAGGCACGCTGCAGGGCGTGCGCTCCTTTGCGCTCAGCCAGGCGTTCAGCCACGCCGACGGCCGCGTCGTGCCGTGGGAAGTCGCCGAGACCTATGCGCCGGACCTCCTGCGCAAGCTGATGAATGTCGATCTGCCCGATGGCACGTTCCTCAATCTGAATTTCCCCAATTGCGCGCCCAAGGATGTGCAGGGCGTTTCCGTGACCGGGCAGGGCAAGCTCGATTTCGGCCTGACGGTGGAAGAACGTCAGGATGGCCGCGGTTTTCCCTATTACTGGCTGCGCTTCGGAGAGCGTCTCGGCACCTTCCGCGAAGGCACCGATATCCACGCTTTGAAACATGGCAAGATTTCCGTCACACCGCTTAAGCTTGACCTGACGGACTACACGGTGAAGGATCGGGTTGCGCAAGCGCTTGGATTCGGAGTCGCCGATTGAAATCCGCAATGGTCGAAAAGGAAGGTTTTGCCGCTCTCGTTCTCCGCTTAAGGGGCGAGGGAATTTCCGATCTCGACCTTCTGACGGCGGTCGAGCAGACGCCGCGCTCCAAATTCGTGCCGCCGCAATTTGCGGCGGACGCCTATTCCAGCCGCACGATCCCGATCGACTGCGGCGCCTTCATGGAAGGCGCCGACATGGCGGTAAAAATCCTTGCCCGGCTGCAGCTGAAACCCGGCCAGCGCGTGCTGGAAATCGGCACGGGCAGCGGTTTCATGACCGCGATCATCGCTCGTCGGGTGGAGCGCGTCTTTTCGCTGGAGCGTTACAAGACGCTGGTGCAGCAGGCGCAGAACTGTCTCGACGATCTCTCCATCCGCAATGTCGTCATCCGTCAGGCGGATGGCAGCAACGGCCTGGTGGGCGAGGGCACCTTCGACCGCATCGTCTCCACCGCCGCCTTCACTACCATGCCCCGCTTCTTTGCCGAACAGATCGTTTCGGGCGGCATGATGATCGCGCCGATCATTCTCGAAGACGAACGTTGCGTGATGACACGCTTCTCCAAGACCGGCAGCCGCTTCGAGAAGGAAGAGCTGTTCGAGGCGCCTTACCTGCCGCTCAGCACTCATATTGCGCGTCATTTGTGACAAAATGAAAATTTTGGCGACATTCTATTTTTGTCTCCTAATGTTCTGAATTGCCGCAACTATCTGATTTTCAATATCATTATTGTATCAACATGACGCATCCGGTTTTCGTCATGGTTATCGAAGTGTCAAAAAAGCGCTGAACGGCTTAACGTTTTAACGGCGTGGTAACACTAACGCGCTTTAATCATAAACATCGACGCATGGTTTTCCCCACCTCGGGAAATGGGCCTTGCAAGAAGTGAAATTTGTGCCGGATCGGTCTCGATGCGGCGGGTTGGCGTCAGTGTAGATCGAGTCATGCGTATGAGACATTCGTCTAAAATCGGAAAATCAGTCGCAAAAATGTTCGCAGCGGCATTGCTGGCAAGCGTCGCAACGGGCTGTAGCTCGGATGCAACGCGGTTCAGCGGCCTCTTTTCCAGTGGACCGGATCAGATGACCACGGCGTCAATTCCTGCCCGTCAGGGCGGCGGTGCTTACGGGCAGGCCCCGGTTCCGCAGGGCGACATGAATGGCGGTTACGCCTCTGCCGCACCGCAGGGCGGTTATGCCAACCAGAACATGGCGGGCAATTCCTACCCGCAATCGGGTGGTTATGGCGGCGTTCAGCCTTCCACGGCCCGCTCGGCTTCGGCCTCTCCGGTGCAGCGCTCCGAGCTGTCGGCGCCGACGGCGGTGGCAAGCCGCGATCCGTCGAGCCGCAACGAAGCCATGGCCCAGCCTTTCCCGTCCGCTCAGCCCAAGGCCGCGCCGTCTCTTGCTGCGCCCGCCCGGCAGGCTGCCGCTCCCGTCACCGACAATCTGACGACCGCAACCGTTCGTTCCGACAAGAACGGCTGGCATACCGATGGCGCTTCCTCCGTGACCCTGCGTCCCGGCGAAAGCATCGCGACCCTCTCCAACCGCTACGGCGTTCCGGAAAAGGAACTGCTGCGCGTCAACGGTCTGAAGACCGCATCCTCGGCGCAGGCCGGCCAGTCGATCCTCATTCCGAAGTTCGGTCAGGTCCGCAATGCCGCCAAGGACGCGGCCGGCGATATCGCTCTCAACCGCAATGGCGACCAGCCGACACCGCTGCGTAGTCCTGAAGGGAACGTGGCCGTGCTGCCGTCGCAGGCGGCCGCCCGTGACAAGGTTTCCTCCGAGACCGGCAAGCTGACGCCTCCCGGCGGCAAGCCGCTGCCGCCGACCGGTGGTTACAAGGTTCAGCCGGGCGACAGCCTGGCGAAGATCGCCCGCGAAAACGGCGTGTCGGTCGCTGCCCTCAAGGCGGCAAACGGTCTCAGCAACGAAAGCATCCGCGTCGGCCAGACGCTCAATATGCCGGGCGCTTCGACGGATGCCATCAAGACGGCTTCCGTTCCCGCCAAGGAAGCGGCCAAGCCGGTCGAAACCGCATCGGCCAAGCCTGAGCCTTACAAGGCACCGGCTGCTGCCGCGGCTCCGACTGCGCCTGCCACGCCGGCCACCGCCAGTGTCAGTGACATCGAGAAGAAGGCGGACATGGCTTCCGTCGCACCGGAATCCACGGGCATCGGCAAATATCGCTGGCCGGTTCGCGGCGCAGTCATCAACAATTTCGGCGACAATGTCGAAGGCAGCCGCAATGATGGCATCAACATCTCCGTTCCGGAAGGCACGCCGATCAAGGCCGCCGAAAACGGCGTGGTCATCTATGCGGGCAACGGCCTGAAGCAGCTCGGCAACACGGTTCTCGTCCGCCATGACGACGGCAAGGTCACCGTTTACGGCAACGCCGCCAATCTCGACGTGCAGCGCGGCCAGAAGGTCCAGCGCGGCCAGACCATCGCCACATCGGGCATGACCGGCAGCGCCAAGCGTCCGCAGGTTCACTTCGAAGTTCGCAAGGATGCGACGCCGGTGAACCCCTCCAGTTTCCTTGAATAGGTATTGCGTCTCAAGGAATGATGAAGCCGGGTGAAGAGCCCGGCTTTTTCATTTTTGGGGTGGGGATCACGGGAGATTGCGTCAGGCGTTGTGGGCTTCGGCTTCACGGCACTTCTCCTCCGTCATGCCGGACCTGATCCGGCATCCAGCCGACGCGCGTCGGCGCGGCGAAAGGGTCCTTTCAGCCCAAGGACTTGGGCTGGCTGGATACCGGCTCAGGGCCGGTATGACGGAAGTGGGGAGGCGGCCTGGGCGCCGACGCCGCGCCGTTCTGACGCCTGTTTACGCCCTCACCAGTCCCACCGTCCTCTCGATGAAATCGGCAATGGCGCCGGTATCGTCGAGATCGAAAACCGGCAGCGCCGTGTCCGTCACCGCGTGGTCGGCGGCAATGGCGACGATATGCGGATCGAGCGGCGCAAGCGGTTCGGTCTTGGCGGCCTCCAGCCGGCGTGCTTCGATCTTCGGCACGGGCTCGTATTTGTAACCTTCGATCAGCACCAGATCGCAGGGGGCGAGGCGGGCGAGAATATCCTCGAAGGAGGGTTCCGGTTCGCCGCGCAATTCATGCATGATGGCGAAACGGGTGCCGGAAACGATGGTGACCTCATGTGCGCCGGCCTGCCGGTGACGCCAGCTATCCGCCCCGACCTTGTCGATATCGAAATCATGATGGGCGTGCTTGATGGTGGAGACGCGGTAGCCGCGCGCCGTCAGCTCGGTGACGATACGGACCGCAAGGCCGGTCTTGCCCGAGTTTTTCCAGCCGGCGATGCCGAAGACCTTTTGTGCTGTCATGATTCCAGGTTCTCCAGATAGCTGCGCGCCAGCGCCAGTTCATCCGGCGTGTTGATGTTGAAGAACGGATCGAGGCTGCCCTTTGCCGTTTCCAGCGGCGGGAAGGCCACGCCGATGGTGACATGGCGGGCGAGATAGGCGCGGATGCGCCGGTTCGCATCGTTCTTCAGCCACGCCTCGAGATCGTCGGCCAATGCCAGCGGCCACAGCGCAAAGACCGGGTGAAGCTGGCCGCTGGAGGCGGCGATGACGATTGCATTGTCCGACAGGTGTTCGTAAAGCCGCGCCACGAGATCGTCCGGGAAAAACGGGCTGTCGGCAGGCGCCGTCAGGAAGTGGCTCGCCGCATCCCCGCGGTGCTGGAAATGGCGCATGCCCGCCAGAATACCCGCGAGCGGCCCGGCATGGCCGTTCAGCGTATCGGGCAGCAGCGGCAGGCCGAAACTCTCCGCCCAGCCATTGGCTGCGTTGATGGTCACATCTGAGACCTGCGGCGTGATGCGGCTGATGACATGGGAGATGAGGGGCGCATCGCCCAATTGCACCATCGCCTTGTTGCTGCCCATGCGCCGCGAAAGCCCGCCAGCGAGCACGAGACCGGGTATTTCGAAAGGGGCCGTCATTCCCGCTTTTCCTGCAGCCTTACGACATAGGTGGTGAGGAGGGCGACAAGGCCGGTCGCCAGCATCACCAGAAGAAGCGGCCAGGTTCCGTCCTCCCTGGACAGGACCGAGGAGGCGAGCACCGAGAGCGCTGCGCCGCCGCCGATGGTCATCGCGCCGCCGAGGCCGGAGGCGGAGCCGGCCAGATGCGGCTGGACGCTGACCATGCCGGCATTGGCGCTTGGCAGCGTCACGCCGTTGCCGACGCCGATCAAGGCAAGCGGCACGAAAAACGCATAGGCGCTTTCCGCCCCGGCGGAGATCAGCAGCATGGTCGTGGCGATGCCCGCAATGGCGATGACATTGCCCGACAGCATCATGCGGGTAATGCCGATTTCGCTGGCATAACGGCCGGAGATGAAGTTGCCGAGCATGTAACCGCTGGCCATGAAGAAGAACTGCAGGCCGAGCATGGCCGGCGCAAGCCCGTAAAGCACGCTGCCGACAAAGGGCGCACCGCCGAGGAAGGAGAAGAACATGCCCGATGAGAAGGTCGAGGTCAGCGCGTAACCCCAGAACAGCGGCGAGCGCAGCAGTTCCGGCCAGGCGTGGAACTGCTGTGAAAAACTAGCCGACTTATTGTGGTTGGTTTCGCCGAGATCGAACCAGGCGAGCACCAGAATGCCGACGCCGAGCAGGGAGAGGAGGGCGAAGCTCGATTGCCAGCCGGAAATGTCGTTAAGCAGGCCGCCAACCGTCGGCCCCACCATCGGCACCACGGACATGCCCATGGTTACGTAGCCGATCATCGAGGCCGCCTGTTCCATCGGCACCATGTCGCGCACTATGGCGCGCGCCAGCACGAAGCCGGAAACGACGGCCGCCTGCGCAACGCGCCCGATCATGAAGACGGTGATGTTGGGCGCGAGCATGCAGACGAGCGTTGCGACGATCATGATGGCGATGCTGGCCAGCATGACCGGGCGGCGTCCGAAGAGATCGGAAAGCGGGCCGATGATGAGCTGCAGGCAGGCGGTGGCGGCAAGATAACCCGAAACGGCAAATTGCATCACCGCGTAGTCGGTCTCGAAATAAACCGCCATGGCCGCAAGCGAGGGCAGGAACACATTCATGCACAGCGCCGCAACGCCGGCGATGACGACCAGCGTGATGATGTGGGGCGGGGTGGTCCTGTCCAGAAAACGGCCGCTGTTCATGTCATTCTCCCGCCTCTTCCGTAACGGCAGTTTTCGTTACGGAAGCCGGCCGTACCGTGGTCGCGGCGGTGGGTGTGGCGGCTGCGCGCTTGGCCATCTGCGAGCGCTTGCGCAGGCTTTCGCGGTAGAAGGTATAAAGGCCCGAACCGATGACGATCATGGCGCCGACGATGGTGTAATTGTCGATCTTTTCGTTGAAGAAGAACACGCCGATCATGAAACCCCAGAGCAGGCCGGTATAACGGAACGGCGCGACGAAGGAGATTTCGCCTGATCGCATCGACAGTATGATCGCCTGATAGCCGACCAGCACGAGAATGGCGGAGGCGGCCAGATGCGACACGATCATGAAGTTCATCGGTTGCCAGCCGCCGAAGGGCACGATCAGCAGGCCGCCCACCGCCATGTTGACGAAGGCGGTGATGACGGTGATGGCGAGCGAGGGCACATCGGCATACATTTTCCGGGTCAGCAGATCGCGCGCGGCGGTGACGGCGAGCGATGCGACGACCAGAAGCGCACCCGGCGTGAAGCCTTCCGGGCCGGGCCTGATGATGACGAGCACGCCGATAAAACCGACGATGATCGCCACCCAGCGCCGCCAGCCCACGGGTTCGCGCAGGAACAGCGCCGCACCCAGCGTCACCACCAGGGGCAGGGACTGCAATATGGCCGAGGCATTGGAAAATTCGATGAGGCCGAGCGCCGTCAGGTAGAGCACGGCCGCAGTCACCTCGCAGAGACAGCGCAGGATGATGATGGGGCGCATGAGGGTTTTCAGCGGCCGTAGCGCGCCGAAATGGCGGGCGGCGATGTAGATCAGCACCACCGTCATGATGCCGCGGACGAACATGATCTGGCCGGTGTTGATATAGGGGGTGACGGATTTCGTCAGGGCGTCATTGGCCGTGAAGCTTGCCATGGCGAGCGCCATCAACAGGGCGCCGCGCGTATTGTCCGTCAATGCCATTCCAAAATATCCCAGACCATGCGCGGTTTTCCCGACGGCCCTTTCGGGGCGATTTGGGCCGCCTTTCCGGCGTGACCGCGCATTCCTCCATGTAAAGAGACGTGGCACGGCACAGCCGGCATTTCAACCGTTTATATGGGTGGGTGGACGAGAAACAGTTTCAGCCGCCGGTCACGCTCATATGGCGGGAGACGGCAGGCCGGTTGTGGGTGCGGTCGATGATGAAATCATGCCCCTTCGGCTTGCGCAGAAGGGCTTCATCGATGGCGCTGGAAAGATAGGCATCGCTGTCGGAGGCGCGCAGTGCGGTGCGCAGATCGGCGGCGTCATCCTGGCCCAGGCACATATAAAGCGTGCCGGTGCAGGTGAGGCGGACGCGGTTGCAGCTTTCGCAGAAATTATGCGTCATCGGCGTGATGAAGCCGAGCCGGCCGCCGGTTTCCTTCACCGTCACGTAACGGGCGGGGCCGCCGGTCTGGTAATCGCTGTCGATGAGCGTGAAATTCTTTTCCAGATCGGCGCGCAACTGCGAAAGCGGCAGGTAGCGGTCGGTCCGGTCTTCCTCGATCTCACCCATCGGCATGGTTTCGATCACCGTCAGGTCCATGCCGCGACCGTGGGCGAAACGCATGAGGTCGGGAATTTCGGCGTCGTTGAAGTCCTTCAGCGCCACCGCGTTGAGCTTGACTTTGATACCCGCGGCCTGGGCGGCGTCGAGCCCCTCCATGACGCGGTCGAGATCGCCCCAGCGGGTGATGTGGCGGAATTTGTCGCGGTCGAGCGTATCGAGCGACACGTTGATGCGGCGCACGCCGCAATCGGCGAGTTCCGTGGCGAATTTCGCAAGCTGCGAGCCGTTGGTGGTCAGCGTCAGCTCGGTGAGCGCGCCTGTGCGCACATGCCGGCCGAGGTTCCTCACCAGCGACATGATGTTCTTGCGCACCAGCGGCTCGCCGCCGGTCAGCCTCAGCTTGCGCACGCCGCGCGTTATGAAGACGGAACAGAGCCGGTCGAGTTCTTCGAGCGTCAGAAGGTCCTTCTTCGGCAGGAAGGTCATGTGTTCGGACATGCAATAGGTGCAGCGGAAATCGCAGCGGTCGGTGACGGAAACGCGCAGATAGGTGATGGCGCGGCCGAAAGGGTCCACCATCGGTGTGCTGTTTTCCGTCAGGGTTTTCGCTTTTTCAAGCGAGCCGGAGAAACCGTTCACGTCTCCATCCTCAATGCGCCTTGCGCCGGGCACACACGCTGAATGTGTGCTCTATTAGCTGATGTAGTGGCTTGCCTATCGTGAGGCAAGTCCGTAATTCTGACGCATATGACGAGCTTGCGGAAGTGAAAAATGAGCGATGCCTGGCCGACCGAGCTGCTTGTGTCGAAAGACCGGCGTGAACTGACCGTTTCCTTCGACGATGGAAGCGTTTACCGGCTTCAGGCCGAGATGCTGCGCGTGCTTTCGCCCTCTGCCGAGGTGCAGGGCCATGGGCCGGGACAAAAGGTCACGGTGCCCGGCAAACGCGATGTTACCATCCGTTCCATGGTCGCCACCGGCAATTATGCGGTTCGCATCGTTTTCGACGATGGCCACGATAGCGGCATCTACACCTGGAAATATCTGAAGGAACTGGGTGAGACCGGGGATGCGCTGTTTGCGGATTATGAGCGGCAGCTCGCCGAAAAGGGCTTGAGCAGGGAACCGCGATACCGGTAGGCGGACGCAAGGCCTGCGGACCCTACCACCCTCATTCCTGTGCTTGTCACAGGAATCCAGCCAGCCCAAGTCCTTGGGCTGAAGAAGACTCCTCCCGCTGCGCCGACGCGCGTCGACTGGATTCCTGTGACAAGCACAGGAATGAGGGGAGGAGGACAGCGGCATCCGAGGCCCGCATGCCTGATGGACAAATAACCCGTTGAATCTGCGCATCGTCCTTCAGTAAAATCGTTTTCGCTTTTCACGCCGATGCGCTAGGAAGTGAGCGAGGGAACACCCTCGTCTTATCGATTTTCAGCGGGGTGGCGTGTGGCTGTAGAAGCGAACGGAAATGATCTGGCCCAGGTGGTCGTGTTGCTGGCGGCGGGCGTTGTCGCTGCGCCGATCTTCAAGCGCATCGGCCTCGGTTCGGTGCTCGGCTATCTGGCCGCCGGTCTGGTGATCGGGCCTTACGGTCTCGGTTTTTTCTCCGATTCGCAGGCCATTCTGCACATAGCGGAACTCGGCGTGGTGATGTTCCTGTTCATCATCGGCCTTGAAATGCAGCCGTCGCGGCTGTGGTCGATGCGGCAGGATATTTTCGGGCTGGGTGCGCTGCAGGTGCTGGTTTGCATGGCGGGCCTGACATTGATCGGGGTCGGTCTCGGTTTTCCCGTTATCATGTCCTTCGTCGCCGGCACCGGTTTCGTGCTGACGTCGACGGCGATCGTCATGCAGATGCTGCAGGAGCGCAACAGCATGTCGAGCCTGAAAGGCCAGCGCATCATCGCCATCCTGCTGTTCGAGGATCTGGCCATCGTGCCGCTGCTGGCGCTTGTCGCCTTCCTCGGTTCGGGCGGCGAACATGTGACGGCGTCGGAGCGCTGGGCTTCCGTCGGTATTGCGCTTGCCGCCGTCGGTGCGCTCATCCTTGCCGGGCGTTATCTTCTCAACCCGTTCTTTCGCCTGCTGGCGGCTTCCGGCGCGCGGGAGGTGATGACGGCCGCGGCGCTGCTGGTGGTGCTGGGTTCGGCGCTTCTGATGCAGGTCAGCGGCCTTTCCATGGCCATGGGCGCCTTTCTTGCCGGCGTGCTGCTGTCGGAATCCTCCTTCCGCCATCAGCTGGAAGCGGATATCGAGCCGTTTCGCGGCATTCTGCTCGGCCTGTTTTTCCTCGGTGTCGGCATGGCGATCGATCTTGCCGTCATCGCCTCCAACTGGCAGCTCGTGGTCATCAGCGTCGCGGGCTACATGCTGCTCAAGGCCTTCCTGATCTATGGCGTGGCGCGGGCGCTCGGCACCACCCGGCGCGAAAGCCTGGAACGGGCGGTGCTGATGGCGCAGGGCGGCGAATTCGCCTTCGTGCTTTATTCGGCCGCCGTCAGCGCTGGTATTCTCGACCGGGAGGCGAACGCCATCCTGACGGCGACCATCATCATCTCCATGGTGCTGACGCCGCTGATGGTCATCCTGCATGACCGGCTGGTGCCGGCGGCGGTTCCCAATACCGACGATCTCGACGTGCCTGAAAATGTCGAGGGCAGCATTCTCCTGATTGGCTTCGGGCGTTTCGGCCAGATCGTCAGCCAGCCGCTTCTGGCGCGGGGCTACACGCTGTCGCTCATCGACAAGGATGCCGAGTTCGTACGCGATGCGGCGGAATTCGGCTTCAAGGTCTATTATGGCGACGGTTCGCGGGCGGAAATCCTGCATGCTGCCGGCGCGAGCACGGCGCGTGCCGTGCTTATCTGTGTCGATGACAAGGAGGCGGCCGTCAGGATCGCGGAGATCGTCAAGCACGAATTCCCGCTAGTTCCGGTTCTCGCCCGCGCTTACGACCGCGGCCACGCGATCGATCTGCTGAAGGCCGGCGTCGATTACCAGATCCGCGAAACGCTGGAATCGGCGCTGAATTTCAGCGAGGAAGTGCTGGGCGCCATGGGCGAGGAGCGGGAAGACGCCGCGCGTCTGGTGGAAGAATTCCGCGACCGCGACGAGGAGCGTTTCGCCATGGAAGTCGTCGGCGGCATTTATGCCGGCCGTTCGCTGATCCGTGGCAATGCCCAGCCGGCCGACCTCGTTGCCGCCCGCACCGCGCGCGAGCGGGCCGAGCGGGAAAAGGCGGAAGCCGCGGAGGAATAGGACGCCCCGGTCTTTCGGCGGCGACAGAGGGAATTGGCAGGGATAGGAACGGACATGACGATCATTCGCACGGTTGAGGAATTGAAGGCCATCTATGACAGCACGAGCGAGGCATCGATCGCCAAGGTGACAGCCGCGCTGACGGCCGAATACCGGCTGATGATCGAGACTTCGCCGTTCCTGGCGCTGGCGACGGTCGGGCCGGAAGGCATGGACTGTTCGCCGCGCGGCGACAAGGGCGGCGTGGTCCGGGTGGCCGATGAGAGGACCGTGCTTTTGCCGGACTGGCGCGGCAATAACCGTGTGGATTCGCTTCTGAACATCGTGCGCGATCCGCGCGTGGCGCTGATGTTCCTGATACCCGGCTCGAATACGACGATGCGCATCAACGGCCGCGCCGTGGTCTCCGTCGATCCCGATCTGCTGGAAAGCTTCGAGATGGACGGCAAACATCCGCGCACCGTCATCGTGGTGACAATCGATGAAGTCTATTTCCAGTGCGCCCGGGCGCTGATGCGCTCGGAACTGTGGAACCCCGATAATTTCGTCGACCCGGCTTCGCTTCCGACACCCGGTCTTCTGCTCAAGGCGGCCAAGGCGGAATTCGATCAGGAGACCTATGACCGGGAATGGGCGGCGCGGGCGGCCAAGACCATGTGGTGAGGCGTCATTTGCCGCAGTAACAGGTTGCGCACTTAACAGGGCGTGCGCCGCTTATATCAAACCGCCCTCATTCCTGTGCTTGTCACAGGAATCCAGCCAGCCCAAGTCTTTGGGCTGAATGGACTCTCCCGCCGCGCAGACGCGCGTCGACTGGATTCCTGTGACAAGCACAGGAATGAGGGCGAGAGGGCGCTGCATTCGATGCTACCTACCAGTGTCGCTCCTCACGTCCGATAAATCAGCCAGTTCTTGCCTGTATAGTTCTTCTGCATGCCGTCCTCGTAATAGACGGAGCGGTTTCGGCCGGTTTCCTTGGCATGGTAGAGCGCGGTGTCGGCATGGCCGTAAAGCTCGCTCGGGTTGGTGGCCTGTGCGGCGGAAGCGAAGCCGAGGGAGATCGTCACCGTGCCGTAGTCGGCGCCCGATCTCGAATTGCGGAAGGGCGTGCTTTCCAGCGACAGGCGGATGCGCTCGCACATCACCATGACCTCTTCCGGCGTATTGCCATCCAGAATGATGGCGAATTCCTCGCCGCCGCTTCTGGCGACAAAACCATCCTTGCGGACATTGGCGCGGATGACCGAGGCGACGGTGGCGAGAATCTTGTCGCCGACCGGATGGCCGAAAGTGTCGTTGATCCGCTTGAAATGATCGATATCGAGCAGGACGAGCGTGGTATATTGCAGGCCGATGGAGCTGTCATAGACGGATGCCAGCCGGTCGTCGAAGGCGCGCCGGTTGGACAGGCGCGTTAGCGAATCCGTATTGGCGATGCGCTTGTACTCATCCAGCTCCAGACGCACCTGATGCATTTCCTCGGCATGGCGGTTGACATCGTTGAAGGCCTTTTCGCCGTCGATGATTTTCGAGCCGGTGGCCTCGGCCAGCAGCGAAATCGCATTCCTCAGAATATTGCTGCTGGCGGCATTCTTGTCATCGATGCGCTGGCGCGTTTCGCCGAGAATCCTGTTGTAGTTTTCGATGGAGGATTGTTCGCGCCTCAGCGTGCCCAGAAGGCCCTCCAGTTCGCGCCTGAGCTTCTCATGCGCATCGTCGATGGACCGGGCGGGATTGCCTTCCCCGTAACGCGAGGACAGCTCGTCCAGATCCTCCTGCGTGACCCGGTTTCCAAGTGCTGCCAGATCCTTCGTCAGGGCAGGGTTCGAACCGATATAGGCTTCGTAAAAGAGGCTGTAGTTACGCGGGATCGGCGAAACACCCATGCTCCGCATGGCATAGGCAATCTGCCCGGCAATGTCGGGCCCCGTGGTTTTGGGCGTGGATGCCGTGTTCATCAAGAAACTCCAGTGAGTCTGCTTATCGACTATGATTATTATTATGAAGCTCGTTTTGGAAAGCTTAATTTATGGGAAACTAATTTTTGTGCCCGGAAACTTCATTTTCGTCACTTTTTATTTTATTTAATTGATAAATATAAGTAATTTTCATTTTGAAGAATTCCGGAACTTTTTCCCTCTACTATTCGCCTTGGTGACAGCATCGCATTTATTCTGTCAATCCCAATAACGGGATTCGTGTGATTTATTTTGGCACAACAATATGGAGAAATAATCCCGCGGCGGAAAGGCATGGTGGTTTTTGAATTCGTGGAGATCCCGCCTATAGGCGGTTTTTTTATCATTCGTGTCGGGATACAGGAATGTTACAGTCTTATCTTCGGTTTCTGCGCCATGCGGCACGCGTCAGTGCCGTTTTGTGACGGCGCGGCAACCATTCGGTAAGGTTCAGGGGGAGGCGAGTTATGCTGCCGGCAGCAGGTCCGGCCGTATCGCCTGCGTGTCAGGATCTCAGCCTGATGACCGGGCATTCCGTTCCCGCCGCCGCCGCCGGCGCATTTGGCGGGCGCACGATCAAGCCGTCGGAATGGGCCAATATCTTCATCATCGATGAATCCTGCTTCGCATGGGCTTCCGCCACCAGCAGGCCGTTTTCGTCCGTGCTGAAACGGGCGCGCAGATAATCCTGCCGGTGATCATTCACTTTCAACGGCATGGCGGTGCGGGCGGTGGCCATGCGTTGCAGCGGCGCGCGGCGGGCGATGCTGCGGAGCAGCGGTTCGAGGAACAGCAGGCCGCAGACGAGGCTGGCAACCGGGTTTCCGGGCAGGCCCAGAACCTGCATGGCGCCGATGGACCCGACCATCAGCGGTTTTCCCGGACGCATGGCGATGCGCCAGAAATCGAGCTGCATGCCTTCCGCCTTCAAGGCGGCCTGCACGAGATCGTGGTCGCCGACGGAGGCGCCGCCGAGCGTCACCAGCACATCGACCTTCGCCGCGACCGCCTTGCCGATGGCGGCGCGGATCAGCCTGTCGTCATCGGCGATGATACCGAGATCGAGAACCTCGGCACCCGCCTGCCGGGCGAGGGAGGCGACGCCGAAGGTGTTGGAGGCGATGATCTGGGCGGGCTGCGGTGCGCTTCCCGGCGGCAGCAGCTCATCGCCGGTGGCGAGGATGGCGATGCGCGGCCTGCGATAGACGGTGAGCGCGGCATGGTTCATAGCCGCCGCGAGCGTCAGGTCGGTGAAACCGAGTTCCCGCCCGGCCGTCAGAGCCGCTTCGCCTTCGGTAAAATCCTGTCCGCGCGGGCGGATATGTCGCCCGGCGGTGACGTCGAAGGCGGTGCGGATTTTTCCGCCCTCCAGCACTTCGGCATCTTCCTGAATGAGAATGGTGTCCGCACCCTGCGGCACGGGCGCGCCGGTGAAGATGCGAACGGCCTGACCTTCACCCACCGTGCCGGTAAAGGCATGGCCGGCGGCGGCCTGACCGATGACGGTGAGGACCGAGCCGATCACCGCCGCATCGGCGCTGCGCAGCGCATAACCGTCCATGGCCGAGGCATCGAAGGGGGGCTGGGTGAGACGTGCAATGAGATCGGCCGAGAGAACCCGGCCATCGCATTCGGCAAGCGGCAGGGTTTCGCTTTCGGTCACCGGAACCGCTGCTTCCAGAAGGCGTCTCATGGCCTCATCCACGGGCAGCAGCGGTTTCATTCACGTCTCCTGTCGCCGGAAATCGCCGGATTTGCCGCCGCTCTTTTCAAGAAGGCGGATATTGACGATTTCCATCGCCTTGTCGGCGGCCTTGGCCATGTCGTAGATCGTCAGGCAGGCGATGGATACGGCGGTCAGCGCTTCCATCTCCACGCCGGTCTTGCCGGACAGTTTCACCAGCGCTTCGACCCGCAGGCCGGGCAGGGCGGCGTCTTCGGCAATGTCCACCGCCACCTTGGTCAGCATCAGCGGATGGCAGAGCGGGATGAGGTTTGCCGTCTGCTTGGCGGCCATGATGCCGGCGAGGCGTGCGGTGCCGATGACGTCGCCCTTCCTGGCGTTGCCTTCGCGGATGAGCGCCAGCGTTTCCGGCTTCATCTTCACGAAGCCTTCGGCCACAGCGACACGGACGGTCTCGGCCTTGTCGCCGACATCGACCATATGCGCTTCGCCGCCGGCATCGATATGGGTGAGCTTTCCCGCCTCGCTCATCGGTGCATTATTCCGCTGCCAGAATGCCGGATTGGCCGGTCAGCAGCGCTTTGGTCGCCGCTGTCACATCGTCCTTGCGCATCAGGCTTTCGCCGACGAGGAAGGTGCCGATGCCGCTTTTTTCGAGACGCTTACAATCCTCGAAGGTGAAGATGCCACTTTCGCCGACCAGCAGCTTTTCCGCCGGCACGAGGCCTGCGAGCTTCTCGCTGGTTTCGAGGCTGACTTCGAAGGTGCGCAGGTTGCGGTTGTTGATGCCGAGAAGCGGCGAGGAAAGCTTCAGCGCCCGTTCCGTTTCTTCCTCATCGTGCACTTCCACCAGCACATCCATGCCGAGCGCGAAAGCCTCGTCCTCAAGGCGTTTCGCCTCGTCGTCGGACAGCGAGGCCATGATGAGGAGAATGCAGTCCGCGCCCCAGGCGCGCGCCTCATGCACCTGATAGGTCTCGAACATGAAATCCTTGCGCAGCGCCGGCAGGGCGCACGCATTGCGGGCGGCGGTCAGGAATTCCGGGGCGCCCTGAAAGCTTGGGCTATCCGTCAGCACCGAAAGACAGGCGGCGCCGCCGGCTTCATAGGCGGCCGCCAGCGCCGGCGGATCGAAATCCGGACGGATCAGGCCTTTCGAGGGGCTGGCCTTCTTGATTTCGGCGATCAGGCCGAACTTGCCTTCGGCCTGCTTTGCCCGGAGCGCCCTGTAGAAACCGCGCGGCGCACTCTGGTCTGCGGCCATGGCCTTCAGATCGGCCAGCGAAACCTTCGCCTTGGCGGCGGCGATTTCCTCGCGCTTGTAAATCTCGATCTTTTTCAGAATGTCGCTCATGATCTCGCTCTCATTCTTCGTTGGACACGGCAACCAGACGGTCGAGTGCGGCTGCGGCCTTGCCGCTGTCCAGCGCCTCGCTGACGATCGCCATCGCCTGAGACAGTGTTTCCGCCTTGCCGGCGATAACCAGTGCTGCGGCCGCGTTGCACAGCGACACGTCGCGATAGGCGTTGCGCTTGCCGGACAGAACGTCGCGCAGCGCCGCCGCATTGGCAATGCCGTCGCCGCCCTTCAGATCTTCCATGGAAGCGGGCTCGACACCGAAATCCTTCGGCGTCAGGTCGAAGGTGCGGATCTTGCCATTTTCCAGTGCCGCCACATGGGTAACGCCCGTGGTCGTCACCTCGTCCATGCCGTCGCCATGCACGACCCAGATGCTTTCCGAACCCAGATCCCGCAGCACTTCGGCAAGCGGCACCAGCCAGCGCGGCGAAAAGACGCCGAGCAGTTGCCGTTTGGCGCCGGCCGGGTTGGAGAGGGGGCCGAGCAGGTTGAAGATGGTGCGCGTGCCGAGTTCGACGCGGCTTGGGCCGACATGGCGCATGGCCGAATGGTGCAGCTGCGCGAACATGAAACCGAGACCCGCCTCGCTGATGCAGCGGGCGATGAGTTCCGGACCGATATCGAGCTTCACGCCGAGCGCCGAGAGCGCATCCGCCGTGCCGGATTTGGAGCTCAGCGCCCGGTTGCCGTGCTTGGCGACCGGCAGGCCGGTGCCGGCGACGATGATCGAGGCGAGCGTCGAGATATTATAGGTGCCGATGCCGTCACCGCCGGTGCCGACGATATCGATGGCATTGGCGGGGGCCGAAACCGGCAACATGCGGGAACGCATGGAGGAGACGGCGCCGACGATTTCGTCCACCGTCTCGCCGCGCACGCGCAGCGCCATCAGGAAACCGCCGATCTGCGACGGCGTGGCTTCGCCCGACATCAGAATGTCGAAAGCCGCCCGCGATTCCTCGCGGTTCAGGCTTTCTCCATTGGCGACCTTGGCGATCAGCGGCTTCAGTTCGGCCATCTTGTCGCCCCCCGGGTTAGAAGCCGACCATCGCCTGATCGGCGAGGGCCTGATTGATGGTGACACCATAGTCATTCTGCAGGCGGTTGACCATCTGGTCCAGCATGTCGTCGCCGGCCGCGCGGGCAATGGCGGCGAACTGCTGGTCGTCATTGGCGAGCGCGTCGGCAGGCGCGTTGGTGTCGACCGAGGTGACCTTGAAGAGGATACGGCTGGAACCGTCGGCATCGGCCGCCGTACCCACCTTGCCCTCCGCGCCGGAGAAGACCGCCGCGATCGTCTGCTGGCCGAAAATAGCGTCTTCGCTGTTGCGGCGCAGACCGGATTTCTGTTCGACGGCAAGGCTCAGCTCACCGGCCACGGCTTCCAGCGTGTCGCCCTTTTCGACGCGCGCCTTCAGTTCCTCGGCCTTGGCGGCGAGTGCGTTGCGCTGCTGCTCCGCCGTCCAGTCGGCCACGACATCGTCGCGAACTTCGGCAAGCGTGCGGTCGCGGGCGGCGATGATCTGGTCGACATCGAACCAGATGTAGCCTTCACGGCCGAGATTGATCGGCAGCGCTTCCGTGCCGGGTTCGGTCTTGAAGACCTCCTGCGCGAGCTGCGGGGAGGGCAGGCCCTGAACCGCATCGCCCTTTTCATCGAGGCCGGAAGCGTCGATGGCGGCGATGGTGACGGGTTTCAGGTTCAACTGCGTTGCCGCATCGGCGAGCGAAGAACCGCCGGCGCGCAGATCCTCGTAACGGTCGTGAACATTGGTGATTTCTTCCGCAGCGGCGGCGGTGGCGAGGTCCTTGCGGATATCTTCCTTCGCCTCTTCCAGCGTGCGGGTCGTTTCCGGCTTGATGCCGGTGACGCGCAGGAGAACCGGGCCGAAGGAACCCTGGACCACCGGCGATACGCCACCGTCCTTCTGGATGGCGAAAGCGGCGTCGGCAATCGACTGGTCGGGGATGGTATCCTTGGTGAATTCGCCGAGCGTGACGTCGGAAGCGGTCTTGCCCTGATCCTTCACCACCTGGTCATAGGTGGTGTTGCCGAGGCGGATCTGCTCGGCGGCGGCCTCTGCCATTTCCTTTTCAGGGAAGGTCAGTTGCTCCACCGTGCGACGGCCGGCGGTGCGGAAGCTGTCCTTGTGGCTGTTATAATAATCGGCGATCTGGGCGTCGGTGACGGCGGCCTGATCGGCGATATCGGACGGCTCAAGCTTCACATAGGTGAACTTGCGGAACTCGGGCGCGCGATATTTCGTCTTGTTGGTTTCGAACCAGGGGGCAAGCACGTCGTCGCCCGGCGCCTTGACTGGCGGAATGACGGCGTTCGAAAGAATGACGTAATCGACGGCGCGCTGCTCGTTGCGATATTGCTTCAGCGCATCCACCAGCACCTGCGGTGCGGCAAAACCGTCGGAAACGGCTTCGACGATCTGGCTGCGGACGGCGACCTTGCTGCGTTCCTTGATATAGTCATCCTCACGGAAACCGGAATTGCGCAGGCGCTCGCTGAAGAGATTGCGGTCGAACTGGCCGTTCACCGCCTTGAAGGCCGGGTCTTCGGCAATGAGATTGGCGAGGCGGTTTTCCGAGAGGCCGAGATTCATCTTCGAGGCGAGCTCGTCAAGCGCTGCACCGGCCGCAAGCTGGCTGAAAACCTGACGGTCAATGCCGAAGGCCTTGGCCTGCTCGGTCGTCAGCCTTGTGCCGAACTGGCGGCTGAGATCGGAAATCTGGCGCTGATAGGCGAGGCGGAATTCCTCGGGGCTGACCGTCTGGTCGCCCACCGTCATGACGGCGTGGGAATTGGCGGTGACAAGCGATGCGGAAACGCCCCAGATGCCAAAAGAGACAACAAGCAGGAGAAGCAGCAGCTTGGCTGCCATGGTTCGAGAAGCATTTCTCAGGGAATCGAGCATCGTTATGCAAACCTCACAGGAACGTCATCGCGGTCGCCGGCTGTCCGGCCCGCAACGTATCGGCGTTCCTTAAATCAATCCAAACGGAAATTGAAGGGAATTTGCCTTGGAAAAACGGGGTTTTGAAAACGCTTGTGTGATTGGAGGCGGGATTTTCCGCCATCGTCTTCGCCGTGTTGCCCCCCGCGAGGCGCAAAATAAAACCGCCCGGAAGGTCCAGGCGGTTGATAAAGAATCACTTTTAAGCGGCCGTCTGCCCGGCCCGTCGCGCTCAGAAGGCGCGGTCGCGCCGGATCATCGCCTTGAATTCCTCGTCTTCACGTCGCATCTCGGCGACCACGGAGACCATCGATGTCACGAACATAACGCTGATCAGGGCAAGAAGCATTGTCAGAAATGTGAACATGATATCGTCTCCGGGAGTTTCGAGAAAATTCTCTCCGTTATCAGTAGTAATTCATATACTGATAACGGGCGGTCAGCTGCGGATAGTCCGGGCCCAGCTTTTCAGGCTTCTGTTCATAAAGGCTAAACGTCGTTGCTACCATTGCGATAACCAGTACTGTCCAAGCTGTGCTGATGACGCTGATTTTCGCCGAAGTAGACTGTTTTTCTCTTATAAACATCTGTCCGTTCCTTTGGTTCTTTCTTAACGCGCCATGTCTCGACATGTTCCGCGTCAACCGTAAAAATCGATTAGCATCGCGCCTGTGAAACTTCCTTGAATGGCTCGTTCATCTGGCGTTCAGGAAACTGGCTGATGTCGTCATTCGAGAAAAAGATACTCGGCTGCGAATGAAGCGATGATCGAAAGGACGATCATGAAGGCCAGCATTTTCAATTCTCCGGATGCTTAACGAGTGAGGGGCGTTTCGGTTTCCCGATGCCGTGCATTTAGACAAAATAGCTGTGAAACCGCACTGAACGGCCCATTCATCCGCGGTTCACGCCGCAGCCGCGCTTGTGAGGGGTGGTTATAAAGTCTTGCGCCGCGTGCCTCTCCATGACAAAAGGCGGCACATATGCTGAAGCGTCGAGACGCGCCCACCACCTGAGAGCGATATGACGATTGCCTTTTATCCAGGATCCTTCGATCCGATGACCAACGGACATCTGGATGTGCTTCTCCAGGCGCTGAACGTGGCGTCGAAAGTCATCGTTGCGGTCGGCATTCATCCCGGAAAAGCGCCGCTGTTCAGCTTCGAGGAGCGGGCAGGGCTGATAAAGCGGGCGCTTGCCGAACATCTGCCGGGCGAAGCAGCGCGCATGGAAGTCGTCTCCTTCGATAATCTCGTCGTCGATGCCGCCCGCCAGCACGGCGCGCGCCTTCTGCTGCGCGGCCTGCGCGACGGCACCGATCTCGACTATGAAATGCAGATGGCCGGGATGAACCGCCAGATGGCGCCCGATATCCAGACCGTATTCCTGCCCGCCGGCACCTCGTCGCGACCCATTACAGCCACATTGGTCCGGCAGATCGCCGCCATGGGCGGCAATGTCGACGCCTTCGTGCCGAAAGCCGTGCTTGAAGCCCTCAACGCCAAGCTGAAGCGCTGACTTCAGCCTCACATTCTGGAGCCAATCCGATGAAACTCGTTCGATTTGCCTTTGCCGGCGCCATGTTTGCAGGCGCACTCGCCGCCAGCACCTTCGCTTCCGCCGCCGAACTCCTGACCGTGCAGCTGAAGGACGGCCCCGTTGTCATCGAACTGATGCCGGATGTCGCGCCCAAGCACGTGGCGCAGATCGAGGCGCTGGCCAAGAAGGGCGCTTATGACAATGTCGCCTTCCACCGCGTCATCGACGGCTTCATGGCGCAGACCGGCGACGTGCAGTATGGCAACCTGGAGAAGGGCTTCAGCGCCCAGCGCGCGGGCACCGGCGGTTCCGACCTGCCGGATATTCCGGCCGAATTCTCCAAGGTTCCCTTCACGCGCGGCGTGGTCGGCATGGCCCGCTCGCAGGATCCGAATTCCGCCAATTCGCAGTTCTTCATCATGTTTGCCGACGGTCCGTTCCTGAACGGCCAATATACCGTGGTCGGCAAGGTCGTGTCCGGCATGGAAGCCGTCGACAAGATCAAGCGCGGCGCCGGCGGTAACGGCGAAGTTTCCAACCCCGACCGGATGATCAAGGTCACCGTCGGCAAAAAGTAAGGTAAGGGCAATGGAGCCCGAACAGAGGAGAATAGTCATGGCCGAGATCAAGGATCCGGAAAACACCATCATCATGGAAACGACGACCGGCAAGGTCGTGATCCAGCTGCTGCCGGAAGTTGCTCCGGGCCACGTCGCCCGCATCAAGGAACTCGTATCGGAAGGCGCTTACGATGGCGTCGTTTTCCACCGCGTCATCGAAGACTTCATGGCCCAGACGGGCGACGTGAAGTTCGGCAAGAAGGGTGCGGAAAGCTTCAACCCGGCCCGCGCCGGCATGGGCGGCTCCGACAAGCCGGACCTGAAGGCCGAGTTCTCCGCCATTCCGCACGTGCGCGGCACCTGCTCCATGGCCCGTTCGCAGAACCCGAACTCCGCCAACTCACAGTTCTTCATCTGCTTCACGGATTCGCCGTGGCTCAACAAGCAGTACACCGTCTGGGGCCAGGTCATCGAAGGCATGGAAGCCATCGACAAGGTCAAGCGCGGCGAGCCGGTGAAGGACCCGGATTCGATCGTTTCCATCAAGCTCGCTTCTGCGGCCTGAGGGATAATGAATCACGCCGCCCCGCAGGCAACTGCGGGGCGGTTCGAATGTTGAGAAGGTTGTCAGAACCTCTCCGTCGTCATCCTCGGGCTTGTCCCGAGGATCTAACCACGTTGACGTTGTGGATCGTTAGATCCTCGGGACAAGCCCGAGGATGACGCCTCGTTAGAGGAAGTCTTGTCACCACCTTCCACCCGCCCCATGCAATGCAGGGCGGGTTTTGATATTTTCGAGAGCCTTTGCAATGCGTGTAGACCTGTTCGATTTCGATCTGCCCGAGGAGAATATCGCCCTGCGCCCGGCGAACCCGCGTGATAGCGCGCGCCTGCTCGTCGTCGATCCGAATGAGAACCGCATGGAAGACCATCGCGTCTTCGACCTGCCGTCCTTCCTGAAGCCCGGCGATGCGCTGGTGTTCAACGATACCCGCGTCATTCCCGCCCAGCTGGAAGGTGTACGCCTGCGCGAAGGTGCGCCGGAGACGGCGGTTTCGGCCACGCTGCACATGCGTACCGATCAATCCCGCTGGAAGGCCTTCGCGCGTCCCGGCAAGCGCATCAAGCAGGGCGACCGCATCCGTTTCGGTTATGAGCGCGACAATGCCTGCGGCCTTGCCCATCTGGAAGCCACCGTCGAGGAGAAGGGCGAGGAGGGCGAGATCACGCTGCTGTTCGACGTTTCCGGCCCGGTATTGGACGAGGCGATTGCCTCCGTCGGCCATATTCCCCTGCCGCCCTATATCGCCGCCAAGCGCCCGGAAGATGCGCAGGACCAGATCGATTACCAGACCATCTACGCCCGCGAAAAGGGAGCTGTTGCCGCCCCCACCGCCGGGCTGCATTTCACGCCCGACCTGTTCGAAGCTCTTGACAAGGTGGGCATCGAGCGGCATTTCGTGACGCTTCACGTTGGGGCAGGCACCTTCCTTCCGGTGAAGTCCGACGATACAGACGACCACAAGATGCATTTCGAGATCGGCCATGTGTCGCAGGAAACCGCCGACCGGCTGAATGCCGTAAAGGCGCGCGGCGGACGGATCGTTTGTGTCGGCACGACCTCGCTGCGCCTGATCGAAAGTGCTGCCGACGAGAATGGCGTTATCCACCCATGGTCCGATGCCACCGGCATTTTCATCACGCCGGGATACCGCTTCCGTGCGGTCGATATTCTGATGACGAATTTCCACCTGCCGAAATCGACGCTGTTCATGCTGGTTTCGGCTTTCTGCGGTCTCGAAACGATGCGTGACGCTTATAAGCACGCCATCGAAACCGGATACCGCTTCTATTCCTATGGCGATTCCAGCCTGTTGTTCCGGAAAAACTGATGCACGACAAATTCACCTTCACCCTGAAAGCCACGAGCGGCGGCGCACGCCTCGGCGAAGTCGCCATGCCGCGCGGTGTCATCCGCACGCCCGCCTTCATGCCGGTCGGCACGGTCGGCACCGTCAAGGCCATGTATCTCGATCAGGTGCGGGAGCTTGGGGCCGATATCATTCTCGGCAATACCTATCACCTGATGCTGCGGCCGGGTCCGGAGCGTGTTGCCCGCCTTGGCGGTCTGCATGAGCTGATCCGCTGGCCGCATCCGATCCTCACCGATAGCGGCGGTTTTCAGGTGATGTCGCTTTCCGGTCTGCGCAAGCTCGACGAGAAGGGCGTGACCTTCAAGAGCCATGTGGACGGTTCGCTGCACCACATGTCGCCGGAACGCTCCATCGAAATCCAGGGCATGCTCGATTCGGATATCCAGATGCAGCTCGATGAATGCATCGCGCTGCCGGCAGAGCGCAAGGAAATCGAGCGCGCCATGGAAATGTCGCTGCGCTGGGCCGAGCGCTGCCGCGTCGCCTTTGGCGAGCAGCCCGGCAAGGCCATGTTCGGCATCGTGCAGGGCGGTGACCAGCCGGATCTGCGCATCCGCTCCGCCGAAGGGCTGAAGCAGCTCGATCTCAAGGGTTATGCGGTCGGCGGCCTTGCCGTCGGCGAGCCGCAGGATGTGATGCTTGGCATGCTCGATATCACCCTGCCGGTCCTGCCCACCGAAAAGCCGCGTTACCTGATGGGCGTCGGTACGCCCGATGATATCCTGAAATCGGTAGCGCGCGGTATCGATATGTTCGACTGCGTGATGCCGACCCGCTCCGGCCGCCACGGGCTTGCCTTTACCCGTCGCGGCAAGGTCAATATCCGCAATGCCCGCCATGCCGAGGATATGCGCCCGCTCGACGAGCAGTCCAACTGCCCGGCCTCGCGCGATTATTCCCGCGCCTATCTGCACCATCTCACCCGCGCCAATGAGGCGCTGGGCGGCATGCTGCTCTCCTGGCACAATCTTGCCTATTATCAGGAGCTGATGCAGGGTATCCGCAAGTCTATCGAGGAAGGCCGTTTCGCCGATTTTTATGCGGAAACCATCGAAATGTGGGCGCGGGGCGATATAGACCCCATCTGACTCTTCCCGAGTTTTTCTCCTGTTTCGGACGCTTTCCTTGGCACACGCGCCTTACGTTCTTTTCCGGGATGACACGACCGGCACGGTGACAGCCTTCACCGAGCCGGAAGAGATCATCGTCGCGGATGAACCGGCGTCGTTTTTTGCTGCGCTCAAGCGTATGGAAGAGCTGCGGCGGGCCGGGAAATACCTCGCCGGCTATATGTCCTACGAGGCAGGTTTCCTGTTCGAGCCGAAGCTTGCGCCTTTCGCGGACGAGCCTCGCAACGTGCCGTTTCTCAATTTCGGCGTCTTTTCCGGTCCGCAGCCGGATGAGGGACGGTTTGCGCGCCCGGCAAATCTGCCGGATGCGGATGCGTTTCTGTCCGATCCCGTGCCGGCATGGACCCTTCAAGACTATTGCCAGCGTTTCGAGCGGCTGCACGGGCATCTGCGTCGTGGCGACTGTTACCAGGGCAATCTGACCATGCCGGTCCATGCCCGCTGGAGCGGCGATCCGCTGACGGCCTTCTGGTCGCTGATCGAGCGGCAGCCGGTGAAATATGGCGCGCTGGTCGATCTCGGCGGCCCGGTTATCCTGTCGCGCTCACCGGAACTGTTCTTCTCGGTCGACGGGGAAGGTTTCATCGAAACCCATCCGATGAAGGGAACGACGCCGCGCGGGGCCGATGCGGAAGAAGACCGGGCGATTGTCGCCGCAATGCTGGCGGACGAAAAGACGCTCGCCGAAAACCGCATGATCGTCGATCTGCTGCGCAACGATATTTCCCGCATTACCGAAGTCGGCAGCCTTGATGTGCCGCGGCTGTTCGATATCGAGACCTATCCGACCGTGCACCAGATGGTCAGCCATGTGCGGGCGAAACTTCTGCCTGACGTGACGGTGGAAGATATCTTCGCCGCCCTGTTTCCCTGCGGCTCCGTTACCGGCGCACCGAAAATGTGGGCGATGAAAATCCTGCGCGAGCTGGAAGCGACGCCGCGCGACGCCTATTGCGGCGCAATCGGCTTCATGTCTCCAAATGGTGAGATGCGGTTCTCCGTGGCGATCCGCACGCTCAGCCTGTTTGATGACGGCCGTGCCGTCTTCAATGTCGGCGGTGGTATCGTCTTCGATTCCGTTGCCGAGGCGGAATATGACGAGTGTCTGCTGAAATCGAAGTTCGCGGTGGGGGACAGGTTGCTGCGGGGGTGATTATCGCCCGATCACCTCAAACACCCCATTCTCCACCAGCACCTCCTTCGCCGCCGCATGGCTCAGAAAACCCGCAGGGCTGGCGCTGGCGCCATAGGCGCCCGATTGCAGGATGGCGAGGAGATCGCCGGCCTTGAGCTTCGGCAGCGCCGCATTACGGGCGAGCGTATCGAGCGGCGTACAGAGCGGGCCGACGATGGTTGCCGTTTCCTCATGCTCCGCCTGCATCATGGCCGGTGCGACGATGGGATAGTTGCGCTTGACGATCTGGCCGAGATTGCCGGATGCGGCGAGGTGGTGGTGCATGCCGCCATCCATCACTACGAAGGTGGTGCCGCGCGAGGTCTTTACCGAATTCACCTCCGCCACATAGACGCCGCCAGGACCGGCGAGGAAACGGCCGGGTTCCACGATGACATGGGCGTCGGTTATCAGCGGATGCGCCTTCAGGAGCGCCTTGAGATCTGGAATGGCGGCGCTGACTTTTTCAAGATCGAGCGGCGTTTCGCCTGCGAAATAGGGAATGCCGAGACCGCCGCCGAGATCGATGGTTTCGAGCGGCTTACCGAGCATCCCGGCCATGCGCGCGGCAAGGGAAATGCCGTGTCTCCATTGGGAGACAAGCATGTCGGCATCGAGAATCTGCGTGCCGCCGTAGATATGGACGCCGACGAGATCGATATATCGGGCGTCCTTGAAGAGCGGCAGGACATTTTCCAGCTCTTCCTCATCGAAACCGAAGGCGGTGGCCTTGCCGCCCATTCGCATCGCGCCGGCCTGTGCATCCGGCACCGGATTGATGCGGATCGACGCTTTGACCGGCTTGCCGAGTGCCTCGATGCGGGTGATTTCCTCGGCGCTTTCGATGTGGATTTCGCCGATGCCGCCCTCGATCACTTCGCGCAACTCGGCCATGCCTTTGCCGGGGCCGGCGAAAATGATGTTTTCCGCTGCGACACCGGCCCTGATGGCGGCGCGATATTCGCCGACGGAAGCGATTTCCGCACCCGCACCCTCCTGCCGGAAAAGCGAGACGATGGCGGGCAGGGGATTGGCCTTCACCGAATAATAGATATCGGCAAAACCGCCGAGCGCGGTTTCGAGATCGCGATAGGCGCGGCGCATGGCGGCGGCGTCATAGAGGAAGCAGGGCGTTCCGGTCCCGGCGACAATATCGCGCACGGGAAGTCCGCCGATCATCAGATCGTTCTCGCTTGTGTCGAATAACGCGGCTGCAAAAGCCGGGCCGTGGCTCTGGGGTTTATCCGTTGGCGCCATTGTCCGTCCGTTCGCGCACCAGCGCGCGGTAATCCACCTTGCCATTGGCCGTGACCGGCAGCCGTTCCACCAGTTCGATGGCGCGGGGGATCATGAAGGGGGCGAGCATTTCGGCGGCCTTCTTCAGAGCCGCCGTCACATCGATATTCTGGTTGGCGGCAGTCGCCACGGCATGGACCTTTTCGCCCGCAAAGGGGTCCGGCAGGCCGATGACGGCGACCTGCTGGAAAAGGCCTGTCGACATCAGGCTTTCCTCAACCTCGGTCGGGCTGATGCGATAGCCCGACGATTTGATCATCGCATCGTTGCGGGCGACGAAGCTGAAGAAACCATCCTCGTCCTCCACCGCCAGATCGCCGGAATAACACACGGTCTCGCCACCCATCGCCGCCGGAATGAAGGGGTGAGGGCGCAGCACCTTTGCCGTATCCTCCGGCCGGTTCCAGTAACCCAGCGAGACGGTTGGGCCGCGATGCACGAGAATGCCAGGCTCACCCGGCTTCGCCCTCTGTCCCTCGGCGGTGACGATGAAGATTTCGCATTCGGGAATGGCCTTGCCGATGGAGGTCGGGCGGCGGTCGATCTCATCGGGGGGGAGGAAGGTGGAGCGGAAGGCTTCCGTGAGGCCATACATCAGGTAGATTTTCGTATCCGGCAGCTTCTCGCGCAGCGCTTTTACGGTTTCCTGCGGCACGCGCCCGCCGGAATTGGTGATGTAACGCAGATGCGGCAGAGGTGTCTTTGTGAGCGACGGGGCCGCTTTCGTCAGGATCGCCCAGATCGTCGGCACGCCGGCGAGACCCGTGATGGTATGGTCGCGCAGATCGCGGACGATCTCATCGCCCAGCCGGAAGGTGGAGATGATCGTGGCCGCGCCCTGTTCCACCGCCGTCAGCAGCTGGTTCAGGCCATAATCGAAGCTGAAGGGCAGCAGGGACAGAATGCGGTCTTTGCCGGTGATGTCCAGATAGGTGCGTACGATGCGCGCGCCGGCCAGAAGATTGCGGTGCGACAGCATCACGCCCTTCGGCGAGCCGGTGGAGCCGGAGGTATAAAGAATGGCGGCCAGGTCTTCGCCGATTGCCGCTGAAGGCCGGGCGGGTGTGTCGGCGCGGGCGTCTATCTCTTCCGCCAGCAGCACCGTGACGTCGGGAAGGTCTTCCAGTGCCGCTTTCAGCTCATCCATCATCGCGGCGTCGCTGATGACGATTTTTGCGCCGCAATCCCTGACGATATGGCGGATCTGCTGCGCCTTCAGTAATGCGTTCACCGGCACGAAGACGCCGGACGCCATGCTCACGCCAAAGATCGACCAGCATTCCTCGATGCCGCGCGGCAGATAGATGACGACGCGGTCACCGCGTTGCGCTCCGGCTTCCTGCAATGCCGCCGCGCAACGGGCCGCCGCTGCGGCAAATTCGCGATAATTCAGCGATCGGTCCTTGTGGACGAGGGCCTGATCGTCGCTCGCCGCGCGGGCGGTAAGCAGGTGGTGCAGCAGGAAATGGGGTGTCATCTCCTCCGTTCCCTGAGGACGAAGGCGATGAGATCGGCCGGCGTGCCGAGATTTTCAGGCGTGAAATGTTCGTCATCGAGAATGATGCCGAAACCCTCGCCGAGGAAGATCATCAGTTCCAGAAAGCCGAGCGAATCGATCACGCCGCCTTCGAGAAGCAGCGTGTCGGCGGAAAAGGGGGCATAGGCGGGAAAACGGTTGGAGAGATAGGAATAGATGGTATCAGCAACGTCGATTTCACTCTTTTTCGCTGCAAGCATGCTCGTTCTCCGATTTCCCGCGTGTTTCCCAATGACCTGCCCGGAACGGCGCTTTTTCTGTAAAGGCCAAGATTCCGTCAAGTCGCGCACGACTCACTAAAATACCTACGGTGGCAATAACACCAACTCTGAGTATGCTTCGTTAATAAATCGTGGGTTCCATGCGCCTTTTACTTGTATCGGTGCAGATTTATGTGCGGCAAGCCCGCCGGCCTTTCGCTCTGCGCCCGTTGCCGCCATGGTCAGCGCAAGCCGGCCATGGCCAAGAAGGTGGCGGGCAATTGCGGATATGTGCCTTTGCGCAACCTGCCGGTCTTCGCAATGGATGAGACGCGCGGATGGCAATCTTTTGGTCGTGGTTTTCAGGAAGACCAGCGGGTAATGGCGGTTCTCCGCCTCCATAACCGCCACGATGCAGCCGAGACGGGCGTGGTCTTCCAGCATGTCGCGCATTTCGGCGGAGAGTATTTCCGGTTTTATCTCTCCTGGCGGGCGCAGCCGTGCGCTTGCCGGGCGAAGCGCTGCAAAGGGCAGCGGATAAAAAAGCGTGCAATCGGTCACCGTCGCAAAGCCCAGCCTCTCATTCAGCTTGCAGGCTTCGGGAGAGGGGGTGAGATCGGTAAAGATTTCGTCCTCATTGGAGGAGGCCATCTGCAACATGCGCGGGGCGAACCAGCGGCAGGAAGGCTCCACATACCAGCTGGACAGGTTGACGACGATCCTGCCGGCCTCCGGCAGACGGCTTTTGATCGTCAGCAGAACGCCTGCGGCATCGTCGCCCTTCATCAGCAATTGCCCGATAGGGCCGAGTTCGCGCCGCTCGTGATGTTCGCTGACGAGCGACAACCCGCGCGACCAGAAGGCCTCGCTTTTTTCCGGGAAGCCTTTCGCCAGAAGAGCGACGGCGGCGACGCGGTTTCCGTTGTCGATCGGTACGATTTTCAGGGTCGCTCTCCGCAGATCTGGCGTCGTTCTGGGCGGAGAGGGATTTTCAACTCCACCGCGTAGTATCGGCTTACGACGATAGATTTACCGTCCCGTTAATCGCAATGGCTGCAGCGGGTTGGAGGCGATCACATTTGCATGAATGGCGGGCGCGCGCGGGTACGCGCGCCCGCCTGCGTCTTGTCCAATCAATAAACCACGACGCCGCGAATGCTTTCGCCCTTATGCATCAGGTCGAAGCCCTTGTTGATGTCTTCGAGCGGCATGGTGTGGGTGATCATCGGGTCGATCTGGATCTTGCCTTCCATGTACCAGTCGACGATCTTCGGCACATCCGTGCGGCCGCGTGCGCCACCGAAGGCCGTACCCATCCAGTTGCGGCCGGTGACCAGCTGGAACGGACGCGTGGAGATTTCCTGGCCGGCGCCGGCAACGCCGATGATGACCGACTTGCCCCAGCCGCGATGCGAGGCTTCCAGCGCCTGGCGCATGACTTTGGTATTGCCGGTGCAATCGAATGTGTAATCCGCGCCGCCGATCAGGTCGCCATTGCGCTTCGTCATGTTGACGAGATAGGGCACGATGTCGTCGCCGACTTCCTTCGGGTTGACGAAGTGGGTCATGCCGAACTTCTCGCCCCAGGCCTTGCGGTCGGGGTTGATATCCACGCCGATGATCATGTCCGCGCCGGCAAGGCGCAGGCCCTGCAGCACGTTGAGGCCGATGCCGCCGAGACCGAAGACGATTGCGGTGGAACCGATCTCGACCTTGGCGGTGTTGATGACCGCACCGATGCCGGTCGTCACGCCGCAGCCGATGTAACAAACCTTGTCGAAGGGCGCGTCGGGATTGATCTTGGCGAGCGCGATCTCCGGCAGAACCGTATAGTTCGAGAAGGTCGAGCAGCCCATATAGTGATGGATCTTGTCCTTGCCGATGGAGAAGCGCGAGGTACCGTCCGGCATCACGCCCTGGCCCTGGGTGGCGCGGATGGAGGTGCAGAGATTGGTCTTGCGCGAGGTGCAGGAATAGCATTCGCGGCATTCCGGCGTGTAGAGCGGAATGACATGGTCGCCCTTCTTGACCGAGGTAACGCCCGGTCCGACATCGACGACGACGCCCGCGCCCTCATGGCCGAGAATGGCTGGGAACAGACCTTCCGGATCGGCGCCCGACAGGGTGAAATCGTCTGTATGGCAGATGCCGGTCGCCTTGACCTCAACCAGCACTTCGCCGGCGCGCGGGCCTTCGAGTTGAACGGTCATGACCTCAAGCGGCTTTCCGGCCTGAATGGCAACTGCGGCGCGAACGTCCATATCTTATCTCCTGGCATTGTCTTGTGATTGAACAGGGCTGTTTTGCCCGAGCTTGGCTGGAGGGACAAGGGGCGAGCCCAAGTTTGTGTTTTCGGAAGAAACCGTGAATGCAAACCCCACACTGCCGTCACGCGGTCATACGATTTTATTGTCGAGCTCTAATTTACTAATAAATAAACTAAGCATATGAATTTGCTTAATATTTTTAGGTTCCGATTGAGCTTTGATTTACGGTTTGCGTGTTAATTGACCCCTGTATTTCAGTGGTCAGGCGAAGTTGCTCGAAAAGCAGCGCCGCCGGCGACCAACGAGCAATTTTCGAGCGACCGGCGTGAGCCGGACATTTTTTAGCGTCGCAGAAAGCCAGGCCTGTCGCTTTTCACAGCGCGCCTTTCCCATGGCGATGAGCGACATGAGACGGTGTTTTGATGACGAGCAGGCGGATAAAAAAAGCGGCATGGAAATGGAGCCTATTTTCATCGCTCCTCAGGGATCGCGCGGGTACCTTCGCCATCATGACCGCGCTGCTGCTGCCGGTCTTTATCATTTTGCTGGGGCTGCTTTTTGAGGGTGGCAGGGCGCTGGCCTATTACAACCAGTCAAAGCGGGTCATGGCGATGGCATGCGAAAGAGCCACCAAGCCGACTCGCACCTTCACATTGTCCGATGAAGTGCGGCGCGCCAATGTGGCCGGGGCCTTCGATGCGATGATTCAATCCACCAAGCAGAAGGTCCTCTCGCGAGACGTGCAAGTGAAATGGACTGAGACAAAAATCAATGCCGAGTTCAGTTACGGGCTGATTTTCTCGGAGATGTTCAATCTCGAGAAGCTGAAATATCGCCTTGATGAGTCCTGCGAAGGTATCCCGCCCTATCCCGAGGACGATGCGGTTATCATTGACAATATGTTCGAGAGCAACGCTCTCGGCGTCGAGCGGGTTTTGAAAAACGGCGTTACCAAGGAAACCCCCGGCGGTTGCTGGGGTGTCTATCCCTATTCGGAGATCGGATGGGATGGCGGGACCGGCCCCGGCGTCGAGTTGCAGGACTGGAGCAGCCCCTGCTGCCGCCGCAACCACAATTGGGAGGGCTATCCGGCGGGAATGCAGAGCAAGAAACTCAACGAGGCCCCTACCGCCAACGACAAAGCCTGCACTTTGAAGGAGGTCGATAAGGCAAAGACCACCGACAAGATCGAAATCGACAAGAAGGCGGGCACCGAGCTCTCATTGCCAACCCGTTATGTCATGGAGCTCGACAGCGACTGGGGCCCGCCTAAGCCCGGCAAGAAAAAAAATATCGAAGCCAATAGTTCGATCTACAAGGATGTCGAGCTTCATCCCGGAATATATAAGATCATGGTTTGGTATAATGGGCGCCGGGCCGTCGAGGACGTGGAAAAAACAAACGGAATCAAGATCTCGCTCCAACAGCTCCTTCCTGACCTGCAACCCCAGCAGCGGGTGTGGGAGTTGACCCAGGATAAAAACAGTATTGCCTGGACGCCGAGGGACTACAGTTTCAGGGTCAAGGCCTACTCCATCTATCGGGTGACGATTGAGGCAACCGGCCTGAGCGACAGCTTCGGTGGCATCATCACCGGTTTCCAGCTCATCTACGTGGATCGAATGGAAGAGGGCTGAGATGAAGTCCTTACTTTTCCCGCGTCAGGATAAAAGCCGTGGTCGCCCGCGCAGATGCCTGTTCGCGCATGCCGCCTGTTACCGGCTATTTGGCGACCGAAAGGCAGCAACGGCGGTCGAGACGGCGCTGCTGTTGCCGCTGTTTTTTGCGCTGATTTTCGGGACGCTCGAAATAGGCCTGCTGATGCTCTATTATCTTTATCTCTCGTTCGCATCGAATGCGGGTATCGAATATCTCCGCAAGGCGGCGGCGGACGGTAAACCGGCGACCGAGATTGCGTTGCGCAAGGCAATTTCCTCTCGCTTTATTGGCGGGACGGATGAGACTACTCTCAAGATTGCTCTTTTGCCGATCCCCGACGACGATATTGCCGAAGCCAAAGTGCCCATACCGATCGTGAACGATTTTCGCCCGCCCGCCGATACCGCCGGGCAGTACATTCTGGCCATCGGCTACAACTGGAATTTTTTGATGCCGACGACGCGTTTCCTCGTGCCGGACACGGGCGGCATTCATCAGTTGCGCAATATTTCCCTGGCCATCACTGCCGTGCGGGTGACGGAATGAAAAAGGCGACATGGTTTTTGCGTCTTGCTGGTTTCGGCCGTTGCCGTTCTGGTGCTGCGGCGGTGGAAATGGGGCTTTTGGCGCCGCTGCTCGTCCTTATGCTTGCAGTGATCATTGAGGTCGGGCGGGGTTGGCTGAGCTATGACCGGTTCATGACGATAGTCGACAATTCAGCGCGCTGGGCGGCAAGATTCCCCGAATTCGAGGAACGGGTGCGCACGGGGGTTCCGAGCTTCGTCGTCCTTTCCGGCAGCGGCATTCTCCAGACGGGCAAACTCGACCTGACGCTGAGAAGCGTCAAACTGGTGGATAAGGTCGCCCGGCTGCAATTTCCCGCCCACAATTTTCTGGGATCTGCCGAAGATGTGCCATGGGAGAAAACCGTGATTGCCAACGGTTTCGTTGCTCAGGAAGCTATCATCGTCGTCTCCGGTCGCTACAGCTACCGGCCGCTGATCTCGGTCCTGGCCGATATCACGCTCAAATTCGAATATGTTGCGGCGGTCAACCCGTTCTTTTCCCAGCGATATCCTTACCAGAGCGGCAAATCGGATTTCGCAAAGTGGAACCTCAAGCGCTCGCCATTCAAAGCAAACTGATCGGCCTCAGACAGCCTCTGTCTCGGCCTGGCTTTCGCCGAGCCACGCCGCGCAATCCCGCAACGCCCGCGCTGCAATAAGCTGGCGTTTCATGATCGTCTTGTCCTTGCCGCGAAAACGCTTCACGCCTTCCGGCTTGACGATGGAGCCCGGGGCCAGTTCCGGGAAGAGGCCGAAATTGATGTTCATCGGCTGGAAGGAGCGTTTGCCCGGCTCATCATCGGAAGAGAGGTGGCCGCCGGTGATGTGGTTGAGGAGCGAGCCGAGTGCGGTGGTGGCCGGCGGCAGGCTTGGGGCCTCGCCCTTCTGTTCGGCGGCGGCGAAGCGGCCGGCGAGAAGGCCGACGGAGGCGCTTTCCACATAACCTTCGCAGCCGGTGATCTGGCCGGCAAAGCGCAGGTCCGGCCGCGATTTCAGCTTCAGCGAGCGGTCGAGCAGGATCGGGGAATCGATATAGGTGTTGCGGTGCAGGCCGCCGAGGCGCGCGAATTCCGCATTTTCGAGGCCCGGTATCATGCGGAATACATCCGCCTGAACGCCGTATTTCAGCTTGGTCTGGAAACCGACCATGTTGTAGAGCGTGCCGAGCGCATTGTCCTGTCGCAGCTGCACGACGGCATAGGCCTTGACGGTGGGGTTATGGGCGTTGGTCAGTCCCATCGGCTTCATCGGGCCGTGGCGCAGCGTTTCGCGGCCGCGCTCGGCCATGATCTCGATCGGCAGGCAGCCATCGAAATAGGGCGTGCCTTCCCACTCCTTGAAACCCACCGTATCGCCGGCGATCAGCGCGTCGATGAAGGCGTTGTATTGCTCCTCGTTCAGCGGGCAGTTGATGTAATCCTTGCCCGTGCCGCCGGGGCCGACCTTGTCGTAACGCGACTGGTACCAGCAGATATCCATATTGATGCTGTCGCGGTGGACGATGGGGGCGATGGCGTCGAAAAAGGCGAGCGCATCCTCACCCGTCTCGGCCTGGATGGCGGCTGCGAGATCCGGCGAGGTCAGAGGGCCGGTGGCGATGATCGAGTTGCCCCATTCCTTCGGCGGCAGGCCGTTCACCTCTTCGCGTACAATCGTCACCAATGGGTGACTTTCCAGCTCTTTCGTCACGGCCTCGGAGAACCCGTCGCGATCGACGGCAAGCGCGCCGCCGGCCGGCACCTGGTGTCTGTCGGCGCAGGACATGATGAGAGAACCGGCAAGCCGCATTTCGGCATGGATGACGCCGACCGCATTGGCCGTCGCATCGTCGGAGCGGAAGGAGTTGGAGCAGACCAGTTCCGCCAGCGTATCGCCCTTATGCGCATCCGTACCGCGCACGCCGCGCATTTCATGCAGGATGACGGGCACACCGCTTTGTGCGATCTGCCATGCGGCTTCCGAACCGGCCAGTCCGCCGCCCACGACGTGAATGGGAGAAGTGGTCTTGTCTTGCATGCTGGCGTCCATGGGCGGCCGCGGGGCAAAGGCTCCCGTCCGGCGGCTGTCTTTCGAGTGATTGTTCCGCACGGGTCCCGAAGGACGCGGCATTGTTTGCGGATGCACTAGCATGCATGGCCGGGGCAGCCAAATGTTTTTGAGGGTGAGGGATGTGAGGGAGGGGATGTGGAGCGGGCGGGTGCCGCTTGTTTCTTCTCCCCGGCGGGGAGAAGAAATATGCCGCGGTGCCGGGCGCCTTTCTGAAGGCTGGTTCCTCCAGTCAAACCCGAGAATCAAAAACGGCGCCAGAGGCGCCGCTTTTTTTTACCTGTCGCTCAATCGTCGCGCCCTGGAGGTCGGGCAGCGGGACGATCGTTTACGCCTTAGCGGAACGAACGGGCTGCTACGTTACGGATGTCGTAACGGGTCAGGCCGATGTCGCTCAGAGCCTGGTTGGAAAGGCTGCCAAGTTCGTTGATCGTGCGGCGGTAGGAGATCCAGTTCTTTGCGATGCGGATGGGGTTCATGGTCGTTTCCTCAATCTATCTCTGTTGATTTCGTCTGCCGGCTCAGCGTTTCTCTGTGCTCTCGGCTGTTGAGGTTTATATATAGACATTGAGCCATGTTGTGCAGTGCAGAATTTATGCTACTGCCATGCATTTGTGCACTATGTCGGCTAAATTTGCGGCTTTGAATATCATCTGAGCAAAATATGAGCGGAAATGCCTGTGTTTCAGGCGGTTTTGACGGGTTTGGCAGCCTTTGGCGGCGCAAAAGGGGCTTTGCCGCGTGAAAAGGCGCGTCGGGAGGGGCTCGGACGCTATCCGGGCGCTGCGCAAATGGTCGGCGATCGATGCATTTTTCATCTGCCGACCCTGCGGGCGGCTACGGCAGTGCCGCTTCGACCCGGAGAACCGCCCAAAACGAAAAAAGGCCGGAGGCGGGAGCCTCAGGCCTTTTTGAGTAGGTCGTCTCGCAGCCGCCGCAAGAAGCGGCGGGGCGTATAATCAGAAGCCGACGGCGGTCTTGGCGACGCGGCGGATGTCCTGACGGCCAATGCCGAGGTCGCTCAGTTCGCGGTCGGTCATGCGGCCGAGTTCGGTTACGGTCTGACGATACTTGCGCCAGTTGGTGAGCGAGCGTGCAATGTTCATTTTCATCTTCCTCTTCGTGCTGTTCAGTCTCTGCGGCCAGTCTTGGGAGGCTTTGGTCCGGGGCTGAACTCGATCTCTGTATGACCATGAATATAATCGGTTTAATCAAAACAAAAACAGACAAAGCAAGATGTCACCTATGCATGGATTGCAATGCAAGCCGGTAAAACAGGCCGATTGCGGCGATTCATGCATAATTTGTGACCAATTTGTGTGCTTTTGGTGGTCGCCTGGGGGTTCGGCAGTGCGAAGGCGTGAGGGATGACCGGATAAGGGGCGGGGCAGGGTGCGAAAGCCCCTCAATCGCTGGTCTGGAGCAGGGGGCCGGCAATCCGGTAACTGGGCTGCGGCGCGCGCTATATATAATGTCAATGTAGCCGCATAAATATTGCCTGTTTTCTCCGCCCGCCTGCATGCGATGTGCCGGGCGAGGTGGTGCGGGAAGGCGATGAGAGGCGGATGCGGTGCGGCTTGCCGTTTTCCGCGCCAAATCGCCTCTGTCCCGCTGTTGCGCCCTGTTCCCCGGCGCGGGTGGCGAATAAGCGGAGAGGGCGGCCGCCTCCTGCCACCGGCGCGGGGGATGAGAAAAGTCCGGAGGAAACGAAAGGCGGCGATAAGGCGTGCTTGACCCTTTCTGAACATTGTGACATACCGCCGCCCAACGTGCGGGTATGGCGGAATTGGTAGACGCATTGGTTTTAGGTACCAACGCTTCGGCGTGGGAGTTCGAGTCTCTCTACCCGCACCACAAGCAAGGCATGGCTGCGCCACGCTTGCGCCAGAGTGCATCTTTATAAGATGCGGGGAGCTTCGGGGTTCATTTCTCCCCTTTGGTCTTTTCTCCGGTGCAGGCTAAATGGTGTCCGGCAGGCGCTTGTGTAAAGAAATAAGGGAAGCCACGGCCGGGGAACGATGTTTCCGGCGCAGTGCTCGAAAGTAAACCAACGGCTGTCTGAGCACCGCCGCCATGATGTGAAGGTTAGGAAAATGCAGGTTATCGAAACGCTCGCTGAAGGGCTGAAGCGCGAACTCAAGGTCGTTATTCCGGCCGCCGACATGAAGGCCCGTCTGGACGAGCGCCTGGTTGACGCCAAGGACAAGGTTCGCATCAACGGTTTCCGTCCCGGCAAAGTGCCGATGGGCCACCTGAAGAAGATGTACGGCAAGTCCATCATGGCCGACCTCGTCAACGAGCTGGTTCGTGAAAAGCCGACCGAAATCCTCTCCAGCCGCGGTGAGAAGTCTGCGACGCAGCCGGCCATCTCCATGACCGAAGACGAGCAGGAAGCTGAAAAGATCCTGTCGGCCGAATCCGATTTCGAATTCACCGTTGCCTACGAAATCATTCCGGCCATCGAACTGAAGGCCAATGACGGCATCAAGGTTACCCGCGAAGTTGTTGAAGTCTCCGAAGACGAAATCAACGAGCAGATCCTCAAGATCGCTGAAAGCGCCCGCACCTACGAGACCAAGAAGGGCAAGGCCGCCGATGGCGACCGCGTCACCATGAACTATCTCGGCAAGGTTGACGGCGTTGCCTTCGACGGCGGCGCTGCCGAAGATGCCGAACTGGTTCTCGGTTCGGGCCGCTTCATCCCCGGCTTCGAAGACCAGCTGGTCGGCGTCAAGGCTGGCGATGAAAAGACCATCACCGTGACCTTCCCGGCCGATTACCCGGCTGCGAACCTCGCTGGCAAGGACGCCAACTTCGACATCACCGTCAAGGAAGTCGCTGCTGCCGCTGCTGTTGAAATCAACGACGAACTGGCCACCAAGCTCGGTCTCGAATCGGCTGAAAAACTGAAGGAAATCGTCAAGGGTCAGATCGAAAGCCAGTACGGCAACATCACCCGCCAGAAGGTCAAGCGTCAGATCCTCGACCAGCTGGACGAGATGTACAAGTTCGACACGCCGGCCGGTCTCGTCGACGCCGAGTTCGACAACATCTGGCGCCAGATCAACGCCGATCTCGCCCAGTCGGGCAAGACCTTCGCTGACGAAGACACGACCGAAGAGGAAGCCCGCGAAGAATATCGCAAGCTGGCTGAACGCCGCGTCCGTCTCGGCCTCGTTCTCTCCGAAATCGGCGAAAAGGCCGGCGTTGAAGTGACCGAAGAAGAAATGCAGCGCGCGCTGTTCCAGCAGCTGCAGCAGTTCCCGGGCCAGCAGAAGGAAATCCTCGATTTCTTCCGCAACACCCCCGGCGCTTCCGCTTCGCTGCGCGCTCCGATCTTCGAAGAAAAGGTCATCGACAAGCTGCTCTCCGAAATCTCGGTAACGGACAAGACCGTTTCCAAGGAAGAGCTTCTGGCTGACGACGGCGAAGAAGCAACGGAAACCAAGAAGAAGGCCCCAGCCAAGAAAAAGGCTGCCGCCAAGGCTGACGACGCCGCTGAAGGTGAAGAAGCCGCTCCGAAGAAGAAGGCTCCGGCCAAGAAGAAGGCCGCCGAAGGCGACGCTGAATAATCTTGCCTGGCGCAAGCTGATTGAATGGAAGGGCCGTGGCGAAAGCTGCGGCCTTTTTTGTGTTTTGGGGACGGGGAGGATGTCTGGTTTCGGCCCGATCTGGACATCGACGAGCAACTATGCGCACCGTAAATCATGGCCCTGACGCAAGACCTCGAGAAAATTCTGGAAACTGTCCTGCCAACCGATCCCAGCTTTCGGTGGATCGAACAGGCGACGATAGACAGCTGCATTTATGACACTCGACGATACGCTTTGGAGGGCTCTAAAGAGGCCTTTCTGTTTTCCGTGATGCGCCTGCTCGCACTTCCCGACAACGGACACACACGGCTGATCCCGAACGATTCCATCGCGGTGCTCCCGCTGAGGTTTGTGAGCGTCGGGACGGTGGTGCGATTAACTGACACGGCACTGGAAACAACTGCGCCAAGAGGAGAGCTGATAGCAGTCAACGGCACACCTTTGGGCCAAATTGAAGCCGCCGCAGAGAAATTTCTGGCGGGAACGCGCCAGAGGAAACGGGTCATCGGACCGATTCTTCTGGCATGGCCGTATGCATTGGCCCACCTCGGTTTTTCTTCAAAAGAGAATACGACTGAATATCGTGTGAAAGACGAGAATGGGCGGATAACCGATTTGAAAGTGGAGAACGGGCATACGGTTCCTGCATCGATGCTCTACCCGAGAAACGAGCATGGCAAGGCTGATCCGGCCTGGAAGCCCGAGAGATTTGTGGAGATTAAGGACTGGCAGGGGCTTGGGCTTTCAATATCATTGCCAAGTTTCTTCGATCCAGGCGAAACTGCGTTGCCGGAAGCCATCTCTGGTGCAGCGGAGCATGTAAGCACCTGCTCGAACAAAAAACTCTTGATTGACGTTCGCGGAAACACCGGTGGCGACTTCCTTCAAACGATGCCCTTGATCGACGCCATCTCTGAGAACGCTAGCAGGCAGGTTGCTGTGCTTATCGACAAATTCACGTTTTCCGCAGCGATAGTGTTTGTAGCCATCCTCAAACATCGTTTGGGACGTAGGCTCAAACTCATCGGGGAAGAAATGGGCGACGGGTTGAGGTTCTTTGCCGAGGGAGGGTTGCTCGATTTGCCGATCAGCGGAGCGGTCGTTCGATACGCATCGGCCTTTCACGACTGGGAGAACGGAACCAGCAACGAAACCACACCGGCTGAAATCGCGCAGCAAATGGTCCCGGCAGGAAAACTGAATTTGGATTGGGAATGGGCCGTAAGGTCTACTGCTGAGAATGCCCAAGGCGCGTTCTATCAACAAGTTCTAAAGAGTCTGAACGAGTAGACGAACGGTGGCTCTGCCCACACTGCTGACGGTCGACCCTCGGAAATGCTGCGCCAGTATGAAATGGCCGCCTTCGCTTTCGGCGCCGAGGCAATCAGGCGACGCACACTTCATCCGTCCGGTTCTGGCGCAAAGAGGCCATGAGGGGTAGCGCTCATTCCATCTTTGTCGCACCGCACATAATTTTGCTGCATGTGCGCTTGTTCATCTCCCGTTCATCTGGCACAATGGCTACCATGATTTCCCGGTTGCCTCGTGTGGCCGTTCAGGGGAATGCGGGCCAGCCTTATGGGGTGGCCGTCACGCCGACAATCTCGTTGGACTCGACTTTTACCGTGCTTTCCGGGTAGCGCCGGCACGCCCTTAAATGATTTGGGGACAAGATATGCCGTTCCGAACATCGATTTTCTTTTTTCACCTGTCGCTCGTTGCTGGCCTCTGCGGCGGAACGACGGTGCATGCCGATGAGGCCGGGTTGATCTGGAAGCCGGTGAAGAATTCCGACCGTTCCTATACGGCGCGCATCGGCGCGAAACTGCCGGTCGATACGCCCATTCGCGCGGGGCTGGAAATGGGCATGAATGCCTCGAAGACAGGGCAGGTGGTGGATACGCCGGTGCGCCTGTGGGGTAATGTCACGCTGCTGGCCGAACAGTTGCCCGGCGTTTCCCTGGCCCGTGATGTCGGCGTCATCTTCAACGCGCTGACGGGATCGAGCAGCGTTTCCGTGACCTCGCAGCAGAAGCGCATCGTCACGCCGGAGCTGGATATCGAGGCGAACCGCAATTTCACCGTGCGTTATGACGGCACGGCGCAGCAATGGAACGGGGTGGATGTGTCGCAGTCGCTGCGCCTTTCCCGCTCCGAGACCGGCACGGCCTTTGTGCTGACGGGGGCGAGCCGTAACAGTTTCAACGAGTTCAGCAGCGGCGTGGCGGTGGAGCAGAAACTGGGCGATCACCTGACTGTGCGGGGGACGCTCGATCAGGGCTATGCGGATCATTTCCGGCCGGGGGTGAGTGCGCGGTATAGTATTCGGTGGTGAGGGTATGCGTGACCTGTCGTCTAAGCAATGCGTACGATCGGCATTCTCGCTCGATACGCGGCGTCATCCTTGGGCTTGTCCCAAGGATCTAATCACGTCTCATAAATCGAGACGTTGCAGATGCTCGGAACAGGCCCGAGCATGACGGCAGGAGAAGTTTTCGAACATTGCAGATTATCTCCTTACCCGCGACAAAGCCTCAATCCTTCTTGATCTCACCCATGCGGTTCCACGCATCGAGCCCCGCAATCTTGTAGGCTTCGGCAAGGGTCGGATAGTTGAACGTATTCTCGACGAAATATTCCACAGTGCCTTTCAGGTTCAGCACCGCCTGGCCGATATGTACCAGTTCGGTCGCACCTTCGCCGACGATATGGACGCCAAGCAGGCGGCGGGTTTTGAGCGAGAAGATCATCTTCAAGAGGCCGCTGTCGAGACCCATGATGTGGCCGCGGGACGTCTCGCGGAAATGGGCGATGCCGCATTCATAGGGAATGCCGCGTTCGATGACTTCTTCTTCCGTCAGGCCGCAGGTGGAGATTTCCGGCACGGCATAGATGCCATAGGGGAAGAATTGCGGCGGTTCGCCTGCCGGTGCGCCGACGGCGTGGCGGGCGGCGATGCGGCCCTGTTCCATGGAGGTGGAGGCAAGGCTCGGGAAACCGATGATGTCGCCGGCGGCATAGATGTTCGGCACCGAGGTCTGGAAGGTTTCGGGATCGACCTTCAGGCGGCCACGGCTGTCGGCCTCCAGCCCGCAGGCCGAAAGATTGAGCGTATCGGTGGCGCCGACGCGGCCAGCGGCAAACAGCACCGTCTCGGCCTTCAGCACGCGGCCATTGCCGAGTGAGACGAGGCATTTGCCGCTTTCGTCGCGCTCCACCTTTTCCGCCTTCTGGCCGAAGATCAGCTTCATGTTGCGGTCGCGCAGCTGATAGGTGAAGTCCTCGACGATTTCCTTGTCGATGAATTCCAGCATGGTTTCGCGCGGCTCCACCACCGTCACCTGCGTATCGAGCGCGCTGAAAATGGTGGCATATTCGATGCCGATGACGCCGGCGCCGACCACGACCATGGAGCGCGGCAGTTCCTTGATCTCGAGAATCTCGTCCGAATCGAGCACCGCTTCGCCATCGAAGGGGATATGCGGCGGCCGGTAGGGGCGGGTGCCGATGGTCAGCAGGATGGAGGTGGCGGTAACGGTCATGATTTCACCATCGCTTTTCACCACCTTCATGGTGTTGGCGTCGATGAAGCTCGCCGTGCCGCGAATGTGCTGCACGCGGTTGCGGGCGAACTGGTGTTCCAGCACTTCCACTTCGTGATCCAGCGTGATGAGCAGGCGGCGGCGCAGGTCTTCCGCATCGATCTCCTGCTTGACGCGATAGGCGCGGCCGTAAAAACCGCGCTCGCGCCAGCCGGTGAGATTGAGCGCCGTCTCGCGCAGGGTTTTCGATGGAATGGTGCCGGTGTGCACGGAAACGCCGCCGACGCGGCTGCCCTTCTCGATGACCAGAACCCTCTTTTCGAGCTTGGCGGCCTGAATGGCGGCCCGTCTTCCCGCCGGACCGCTGCCGACAACAATCAGATCGAACTGGTGCATGAAAAACCCCGGAACAGAATGCATTGCGATGACCGGATGTCGCATCCGGTATGGCGTCGCCGCGAAATGGTCGTGATGCCATTTTGACGATGGGGAGTGATTCCCCTTCAGCCTTGCCCGCAAGAGTGCAATGCAACAAACGCCTGCGTCAATCTGTAGCGTAAGAATCTGACGGATTCGTAACTGGGGGTGAGGTTTCAGGAGGTTGTGCGATTCATGGAGGGCGGAGGTGCGTGGAGCTTACCCCCCTCTGCCCTGCCGGGCATCTCCCCCTCAAGGGGGAGATCGGCAGGAGGTGCTACCACTACTCCATTCGCAAATGTTGAGATGGGCGAGACCCAACCACGAGGCGATCTCCCCCCTTGAGGGGGAGATGCCCGGCAGGGCAGAGGGGGGGTAAGCCACACGCACCTCGGTCGACTTTTCCAAAAAAAACGCCCAAAAACCCAACAGCTTCATCCCGCCCGGCGTTGCCGGTCGGGGATACTCAGCGTCCGTCCGGCGATTGCCCGGCTGCGCTTCGGTTGAGGTTGGTGTGGGTCGGATGCGTTGCGCAGCCGGGTCTTTCGCCATGCCGTATTTCGCAAGCGGCGGTGCACCGCCTTTTGCGAAATGGTCCTTTCCACGAACGTTGCCAGCGTTCCACCACCAGGACCGTCCCTCGGTTTCCGCCACGTCTGGCGTCCACCCGGCGGGACTGCGTTCAATCTAACAGCGCGTCGCGGGGTGGGGAAAAGCGGGGATGAATTTTCCGGCGTCAGTCTTCCTTGCGGGTGACATGGCGGTGAAGGGCTGCAAGGTCCTGCCGGAGCGCGGCCAGTTCGGCCAGCACCTTCACATCGATCTTTTCATGCAGGGAAAGAACCTCAAGCTCGGCCTTCAGGTTCACCTCGTAGTCCTTGGCGGCCTCGAAACGGTCGCGCGCGGCCTGGCGGTTCTGCGACATCATGATGATCGGCGCCTGAATGGCCGCCAGCATGGAAAGCAGCAGGTTGAGGAAGATGAAGGGGTAGGGATCGAAGGCGCCGGTCGTCAGGATGATGGTGTTGATGATAGCCCAGAAGATCAGGAAAAAGCAGAAACCGAGGATGAAACCCCAGGAGCCGCCGACCCTGGCGATATTATCGGCCAACCTGTCGCCGAGACTGGCGCCAGCGGAAAATTCCGCATTGGTGTCGCTCGAAACCAGCTTCTTCTGGTGCGACAGTTCCAGAATGCGCCGCTCCACTTCGCCGATTTCGCGAGAGGAACGCTTGAAATGCGAAACGATATAGTCGGAGATATCTGACACGGTGTGTCTCCGGTTCTGATGGGGCGATGCGGATGTTATCTCGAGATAAACCCGCATGGCGGTGGAATTCAAACGATTTCCACCGCCATGCGGTTCAGGCGTCCCCGCCGAAAAACATCAGACCGATGGCGTGCCCTCGTGCAGCCAGTTGAAACCGGGGAAGAAGCGCTCGCGGCCATATTGCTGGCCGAACATCATGTCGAATTGCAGCAGGCGGTAATCGCGCACCACGTCGGGAACGGCATTGGGCGCGATCGACCAGTCGGGCAGGGCCTTGCCGTCGGTCGTCACCAGCATATGCCGGTCGATGACGGAAAAGGCCTGCTGCACTTCGCCCAGCGTGCCGGTGTAGAATGGATCGGAGAAGCCCGCCGTTTTCAGCACGTGAAAGGGCAAAAGCGCCGGGCTGATTGTGCCGATATTCTTGCGCACGCCCTTCTTTGAGGACCAGACGACGAGCGGCGTCTCGTGTTCCTTCTTCATCACCTCCAGCGGCGCGCGGCGGCTGGCCACCATGCCCGGCATGTAGCCGCTTTCCACGAAGGTCTGGCCGAGCGGCGGCAGATGGTCGCCGAAAAGGACGACGATGGTTTCACGGTCGCGCTTCTTCGCCCAGCGCATCAGTTTCAGCAGCGCTTCGTCAGCTTCCGCCACCCCTTGGGAATAGGTGGCCAGCGCCTGCGAGGCCGAGGCGGAAAGATCGCCTTCGATGCCGATGGTGTTTTCGGCGTAACGGGTCGCCTCGTAGGGACCGTGTCCCTGAAGGGTGACGGCGAAGAGGAAGAGCGGGTTCTGCGCCTTTTCGGCCGTCGCCATGATCTCGTCCATCAGCGCATCGTCGGAGGCGAAGTTGCCGCGTTTTTCCATGGCTGGCAGCGTCTCTTCGGAACGAAATTCCTCGAAGCCGAAATTCGCGTAGACCTGCTTGCGGTTCCAGAACCATTCCTGGAACGGGTGCATGGCGATGGCGGAATAACCTTCGCCACGGAAGAAGCTGGCGAGCGAGGGCACCGGGCGACGGATATATTGCTGATAGGGAATGCTGCCATAGGGCAGGAAGGCGTTGGAAAAGCCGGTCAGCGCCTCGAATTCCACATTCGCCGTCATGCCGCCGAATTCCGGGGAAAATACATTGCCGGATTGTTTGGCGCGGATCGTCGGCATGGGATCGGCGGAGAGCTTCACATTTTTCAGCCGCGTCGGATCCCACAGCGATTCGCTCATCAGCATGATGACATCGGGGTAATCGTCCTTGTTGGCGGCGAAGGCGGCGGGCTCGGAGGTCAGGTCGGCAATGGTGTTTTCGCCGTAACCCTGCGGCGCCGAGACATTGGCCATCGGAATATTGAAGGCGAAGGCCATCAGGAAGCCGTTATGGCGGTAATTTTCCTGCTGGTCCCACATCATGGGAATGATGTTGAGGCGATCGCGCACCCAGGAATAATGTGAATAGTCCATAAGCGAGGCAAGGCCGGCAAGAAGCGGCAGCGCCAGCGCGAGACCAGCGGCGCGTTCGCGCCAGCTCAAGCCCGGTGAATGGCGGCGCGCCAGCAGCCAGAGGCCCGTAAGTGCTGCAATCGTGGCGCAGATGCCGAGGGCGACGAGGGCTGCCGTCATCGGCTGGGCCTTCAGCATGGTCGGCAGAAGCTCGAGGATCTGCCGGCCGAACAGCAGGTCCGAAGGATAAAGCGGATCGGAAAGATAGGTCTGTTTCTGCGCCGAAATCAGCCCCGTCAGCGCGCAGAGCGGCGCAAGCGCGATCAGCGACAGGTAACGCCTGCCAAGAAGGGCATCCAGCGCCACGAGAAGGGCGAGCACGGCGGCAATGGTGGTCATGCCGGGGCGGGCGGAGGAGGTGAGGAAAGCGCCGACATCCGTGAGCGAGCCGCGGGCGATCCACTCCAGCGCCACGACCAGCACGACGGACGCGACCGTCAGATTGGCAAGCGGATAGGCGATGCCCGAAAGCTTGGAAAGGCTCCTTGTCCATGCAGGCGAAAAGACGAAACCAGCCTTTTCGGAAGCCGTTGTTTTTGGCGCCGAATCTCTCAAACCCATACTCCGGTATTGCAGGCGGCACGGCCGATCCGGGGGAGGTGAATCGGGTGTCGCAAAAGTGTCATGTAACTGTCACATAAGCGCGATGAACGCGACATGAACTTTGAAGAGTCTGGCCGGTGCGGCGATAACCTTAGCGTGAACGCGCGCCTGCCATGCGTAACGGGCGTCGCCATGCAATTGCCGCGTTGCGGAGCGGCCACGGGCGCGGTATTGAAAAGCTATGAGCGACAGACACGATATCCAGAACCATCTCCGGATTGCCGTCGGGCAGTTCAATCCCACCGTTGGCGACGTGGCGGGCAATCTCGCCAAGGCGCGCGAGGCAAGGGCCGATGCGGCGACGCAGGGCGCCGATCTTCTGCTTCTGACCGAGCTGTTCATATCCGGCTATCCGCCGGAAGATCTGGTGCTGAAGCCGGCTTTCCTGAAAGCATGCCTGAAGGCCGTGGAAGAGCTGGCGGCGGAAACTGCCGATGGCGGGCCGGGCATCGTCATCGGTTTTCCGCGGCAGGGTGAGACGGGCCGGCATAATTCTGTGGCGCTTCTGGATGGCGGCAAGATCATCGCGCTGCGCGACAAGATCGACCTGCCGAATTACGGCGAATTCGACGAGAAGCGTGTTTTCGCCGAGGGCTCAATTTCCGGTCCCTATAATTTCCGTGGGGTCAGGATCGGTATTCCGATCTGTGAGGAAATCTGGAACGATATGGGTGTCTGCGAGACGCTGGCCGAAAGCGGGGCGGAAATCCTGCTGGTGCCGAACGGTTCGCCCTATTATCGCGGCAAGCTGGATGTGCGCCATCAGGTGGCGCTGCGGCAGGTTATCGAAAGCGGCCTGCCGCTCGTTTTCGCCAACCAGCTGGGCGGGCAGGACGAGCTGGTGTTCGACGGCGCGAGCTTCGGCTTCAATGCCGATAAGACGCTTGCCTTCCAGATGAGCCAGTTCGAGGCAACACTTGCCGTCACCGACTGGAAACGCACGGCAGACGGCTGGCATTGCGACAGCGGACCTTTCTCGAAGATTCCCGAAGGCGAGGAGGCGGACTATCGCGCCTGCATGCTGGGCTTCCGCGATTACGTCAACAAGAACGGCTTCAAGAGCGTGGTTCTCGGCCTTTCCGGCGGTATCGATTCGGCCATCTGTGCCGCCCTTGCCGTCGACGCGCTGGGCGAGGAGCGGGTGCGCTGCATCATGCTGCCTTACCGTTATACCTCGGAAGAATCGCTGAAGGATGCGGCCGATTGCGCGAAAGCGCTGGGCTGCCGTTACGACATCGTGCCGATTTCAGAGCCGGTGGAGGGTTTCCTCTCGGCGCTTTCCGATCTCTTCGAGGGCACGGAAGAGGGCATTACCGAGGAAAACCTGCAGAGCCGCACGCGCGGCACCATCTTGATGGCCGTCTCGAACAAGTTTGGCTCGATGGTGGTGACGACGGGCAACAAGTCGGAAATGTCAGTGGGTTATGCCACGCTCTACGGCGATATGAATGGCGGTTTCAACCCCATCAAGGACCTCTACAAGATGCAGGTCTATGCCATTTCCAGCTGGCGCAACGCCCATGTGCCGCCGGGCGCGCTCGGCCCTTCCGGCGAGGTGATCCCGGCCAATATCATCTCCAAGGCGCCCTCGGCCGAATTGCGCCCCAACCAGACCGACCAGGATTCGCTGCCGCCCTATCCGGTGCTGGACGATATTCTGGAATGCCTCGTCGAGAAGGAAATGTCGGTTGAGGAAATTCTGGCTCGCGGCCATGATGTGGCGACGGTGCACCGGGTGGAGCATCTGCTTTATCTCGCCGAATACAAGCGCCGGCAATCGGCGCCGGGCGTGAAGATCACCAAGAAGAACTTTGGGCGTGACCGGCGTTATCCGATCACCAACCGGTTCCGGGATCGGTGATTGAAGGAAGACGCTGATAGCGGATGTTTTGCCCGGCGTTGCCGCTCGTTTCTTCTCCCCGCCGGGGAGAAGGTGGCCCGAAGGGTCGGATGAGCGACTGTCTTTGATGTCAAGCGTTTTGCCATGGTTTGTTGTCTCTGATGATGGCGTTAAGCATTGTCAGAAGCTTTCGCATGGTTGCGACGGTAGCGAGGATTTTCGGCTTTCCGGCTTCCACGAGACGATCGCGAAAGGCCTTGAGGACTGGATTGTACCGTGCGGCCACCAGCGCTGCCATGAACAACACCGCCCGGACCTTGCCCCTTCCGCCACCGATGAAGCTTTTGCCCTTCCATTTGCCCGATTGCCGGGTCCAGGGAGCAAGGCCCGCCAGCGAGGCGATTTGACGCCGGTCGAGACTGCCCAGTTCCGGCATTTCGGCAAGCAATGTGCGTGCCGTTGCAGGCCCCACACCAGGCACGGAGGTCAGCAGCGCCTCGCGCACACGCCACAGGGGGGATTTGCGGATGTGATCGTCCATTTCCGCATCGATGCTGTCCACCTCCCGGCGCAGGGCGGCAAGCAGGCGCTGAATGCTTTTGCGGGTCGATTTCTCCAGCGCCATGCGTAACCGGTTCTCTTCGGCCACAATCATCTGCACGATCTGCCGCCTGCGGTCGACAAGCGCCGACAAAAGCTGGGTTTGCTGATCACGCAAAGGCCGGATCTGTGGCTTGGTGGCAGACACGAAAGCGGCAATCACCGCCGCATCGACCGCGTCGGTCTTGGCCCGGCGACCGATGGCATTGGCATAGGCACGCACCTGCGCCGGATTGACCACAATCACCGAAAATCCGGCAGACGAAAGCCGTGCCACGGCCAGCGTCTCGAAGCCGCCTGTAGCTTCCAGTGCGACGATATCGGCATGCACCTCTTTGAGACGCTGTACCAGATCGTCGATCCCGGCATGGCTGTTCTCGACGACGAACGCCGTGCCCGATGCTGCGAACGCCACATCCAGACGGGCCTTCGAAACGTCAATACCAACGATAATATCCATCTTATCCCATCCTTGCCTAAGCGGGCTTCGCACACGCAAGCGGCCCCGGCGACTGTTCGGGTTCGATGAAAAAGCGGATGGAGACCCTGGCTCATCCACGGGATCAATGTCCCCAGGGGGGATCGGTCTTCCATCCGCCACCGCACAAGCGACAATAGCACAGTGCGATGAAGGCAAGTTACAAGGGGGCAACGCTGCCATAACTCACTGCCCTTGCCCCCTCATCCCGCTGCCGCGGACTTCTCCCCGGCGGGGAGAAGAAACAAGTGGCATGCGCTCGGTCCACAACAAGCCTTCGTGTTTAAGCAAGCGGCGCGGAGAAAACCCCGCGCCGTTCGCTCATCTCAAATAACCTGCCCCACATCGATGCGGTTGCCATCCGGGTCTTCAAACACAAAGGCGCGCAGGCCGTAATCCTTGTCCTGCAGGCCCTTGATGATGCGCAAGCCCTGACTCTTGCAGAGCGCATGCAGCGCATCCACATCGCTCACCATCATATGCGCCACGTTGAAGGGTGCTGCCTTGTGGCTGGGCTGCAATGTCAGATGCAGTTCGGCGTTGCCCTGTTTGAGGATCATGAAGCCGACGGGGGTGCCGTTTTCGAAGGTCTTTTCGAAGCCCAGCACGCCAACGTAAAAATCGTGGGCCTTTTCGATGTTTTTGACAGGAAGCATTGCGGCGATCCGGCCGAAGCGGATGCCGTGATCGGCGATGGTATTCATCGCGGAACCTCGGATCTGGGAGAAACGGCAAGGGTCACGGACGGTGCCGGAGCGCTGGCGTTTTTTCCGGTTTGAATTTGCAGGACGGTGCCTGCCGCCCTAGGATCATAATCGAGGCGATGGCGGATGCAAACGGAATGTCTGTATTGCCGGGTGCTTTGAGCGAGAACACGGACACGCCCGGGAGGCAGAATGCGCAGCTCCATCGAAATCTTCAACATCCGCACCCGGCAGATGCGGGTGGTGTGGCAGACGCCCGATCTCTTCGAAGCGCCGAACTGGTCGCCGGATGGAAAATATCTGCTGCTGAACAGCGAAGGGCTGCTTTACCGCCTGTCTCTTGCCGGTGATATCGCGCCGGAGACGGTCGATACCGGCTTTGCCACGCTCTGCAACAACGATCACGGTATTTCGCCGGATGGATCGCTTTACGCCATTTCCGACAAGGTGGAATTTGGCAAGAGCGCCATCTACCTCATGCCCTCGGTGGGCGGCGCGCCACGGCTGATGACGAAAAATCTTCCCTCTTACTGGCATGGCTGGTCGCCGGATGGGAAGGGCTTTGCCTATTGCGGCATTCGCGATCAGGTCTTCGATATCTATTCGATGGATATAACAAGCGGCGTCGAGACGCGGCTGACCCACGGCGAGGGCCGCAATGACGGGCCGGATTATTCGTCAGACGGTGAGTGGATCTATTTCAATTCCAGCCGCACCGGGCGAATGCAGATCTGGCGCGTGCGGGTGGATGGCTCCGCCGTCGAGCGCATCACCGACAGCCCTTATGGCGACTGGTTTCCGCACCCGTCTCCCAAGGGAGGCAAGGTGGTGTTCGTTTCCTATGACGGAGACGTTTTCGACCATCCGCGCGATCTTGATGTGCGGGTGCGGCTGATGGACATGGATGGCGGCAATGCCGAGACGCTGTTCGAACTTTTCGGCGGGCAGGGAACGATGAACTCGCCCAACTGGTCACCGGATGGGGATGAGTTCGCTTATGTGAGGTATTTCCCGGTGGAATGATGGGGGTGAGGCGGGCCACATTGCCGCACCGCCGGCAGGATGCTTGCATTCGCAAACTTTTTTGCCCATAGCTTGCCTGTTAGGTGCCTGCCCATGCGGCGGGAGAATCGGGAATCCGGTGAAAGACCGGAACGTGCCCAGCGCTGTGAGGCGGACGTTCTTTTTTTAAAGCCACTGGAGCAATCCGGGAAGGCGAAAAGGGCGGATGAAGCCAAGTCAGAAGACCGGCCTGACGAAATAGACCGAACCGCGCGGACGGCGGCAGGTTGTTGTCGAGGCGGGGTGCGCATTTGCGCCCGGCCTTCGCATTGTTGGGGATAAACGATGCCAGCCGATTCGTCCGTGAGCAATCCGCCCGGCGCCATTTCGTTCGATCATGCGCTCTCGCCCGCCCGCCCGTTTTCCTGTGAGGAACGCGAGGCGATTTACCGTGCCATCGAGACCCGTCGCGACGTGCGCGACCAGTTTCTGCCGGACCCGCTGCCGGACGATCTGGTGGAGCGTCTTTTGAAGGCGGCCCATTCCGCGCCCTCGGTCGGTTTCATGCAGCCGTGGAATTTCACCCTCGTCACCGATGGCGCGATCCGTCAGGCGGCCTTCGTGGCCTTCAGCCGCGCCAATGAGGAGGCGGCGGCGATGTTTACGGGCGAGCAGCAGGCGCTTTATCGCAGTCTCAAGCTTGAAGGCATCCGCAAGGCGCCGCTCAGCATCTGCGTCACCTGCGATCCGACGCGTGGCGGCAAGGTGGTGCTGGGCCGCACCCATAATCCGCGCACGGATGTCTATTCCACAGTCTGCGCCATCCAGAATCTCTGGCTTGCGGCGCGCGCCGAAGGCATCGGCGTCGGCTGGGTGAGCATTTTCCACGACAGCGACATTCGCACCATTCTCGATATTCCCGACCATATCGAAATCGTTGCCTGGCTTTGCCTCGGGCGTGTCGATGCGCTCTATAACGAGCCGGAACTGGCGGTGAAGGGCTGGCGGCAGCGCGTGCCGCTGGAGGAACTGGTGTTTCGTAACCGTTGGGGCGGGGTGTAGAAGCGGAGACCTGTGAATAAGGCGGGACGTTGCCGCATATTTCTTCTCCCCGCCGGGGAGAAGGTGGCCCGAAGGGTCGGATGAGGGGGCAAGCTCTCCGAATATCGCTAACGCAGCCCCCTCATCCCGCTGCCGCGGACTTCTCCCACTCGGGGAGAAGAAACAAGCGGCGCCCGCTCGCTCCGCGATGTATGTCACTGCTGCGGCTGTATACCCTTCAGAGCCGGGTTCTTCAGGTCGATCCGGCCTGTCTGGTCGGGCAGGAATTTCGGACCTATGACGCGGACGCGGCTGTCGTTCGGGTCATAGTCGCGTTCGGGAACGGGCTGTTCCGGCGGCTTGGCGGCCTGTTGCTGTTCGGCGGGTTTCTCAGTCTTGTCACCTTGCGGTGATGGAATGGTGGTGATGCCGGAATAGGGTTTTTCGGGCTGCGGCCGGGCGGCCTCTTCCTGCTTTTGCATTTCCTTGTGATAGGCGGCCATGTTGCAGGCGCAGCCCGGCGCTTTTGCCGTGGCGTTCCTGTAGGCGAAGGCGGTTGGCAGGTCCCTGTAGGGTTTGCCTGTTTCCGCCGAAACCATATCGGCGGTTTCCTGATCCGTCATGGAGTGGAAATAAAGCTCCGTCTCGGTGCCCGGACACATTTTCTCGCACTGCTCCGCCTGGGCGCGGAAATCGAGCGGCGAGGCATTGGACGCGATGGGGAAAAACGAGCCGTCGCAGGTGCGCACGCAGAGTGTGCGAAGCCCGCCCTCGGCGGCGGCGTTGGGGTAGGGCGAAAGCCCCGCCTGTCCCGGCTCGTCGCCGTTCTGCCGAAAGGCGTCGGGATAACGCGTCACATCCGGAGGCGGCGGCAATTGCGTTTCCGTCTGCGGCAGGGTGTTGCAGCCATTGGCATCGAGGGCGGCGAGAATGCGCTGACGCCTGATGTCGCCGTCGTCGTTACGCGCGGCCGCCATGGCGTCGTCGCGGTCACGGATGATGGCGTCGCGCTCGCTTTCCGCTTCCGCCAGCGCATCGCCGATCTCGGCGCAGATACCGGCATTGGGATTGCCATAGACGATGACGCTGCCGGATGAGCAGCCATAGCCGCGCAGGTCATTCCTGATCTTGCGGATGACGATGTTTTGGCGGGCGAGCGCATTGGCGTAACGCCGCACCTCGGCCGTATTGCCGATGACGCGGGGCGGCTCGCGCAATTGCGCATAAAGCGTATCACAGACCTGATCCGCGAAGGCGGCGGCCGGAGCGAGGAAAACAAGGGGAAGCAGGAGGCCGATGATGCGGCTGCGGCGGGTCAATTGTTCGATCCGTTCGATGTCCCCGGCCAGTGGCAGGGGCGTTATACTTCACGACATCCGTGTTTCGGGAAGATAACATAAGCTGTTGCCGCAATGCGGCAACAGCCTGTTCAAAATTGCGTTAATGCGGCCTCTATCACACCGAAGGGTGCGATGCCTGCACCACGGCAAACGCCGCCATGTTGACCACGCCGCGCGAGGTGACGCTGGGCGACAGGATATGGGCGGGCAGGGCCGTGCCGAGCAGGATCGGGCCGACATGCAGGCCTTCCGTCAAGGTGCGGGTGACACCGAGGGTGATGTTGGCGGCATCGAGGTTCGGGAAAACCAGAAGGTTCGCTTCGCCGGTCAGCACGCTGTTCGGCATGGCGCGCTTGCGCAGCGCTTCCGAAAGGGCCGAGCCGCCCTGCATTTCGCCATCAACTTCCAGTTCCGGTGCGGCCTCCTGCACGATCTTCAGGGCGCGGCGCATCTTGCGGGCGCTTTCGGAATCGCGCGAGCCGAAATTGGAATGGCTGGCGAGGGCGATCTTCGGCGTGATGCCGAAGCGGCGGATTTCCTTGGCCGCGAGAATGGCCATTTCCGCCACTTCCTCGGAGGTCGGGTCGTAATTCACGAAAGTATCGGTGAGGAACAGCGCACCCTGCTGGGTGATGAGCAGGCTGAGGCCGGCGAAGGAACGCACGCCTTCCTGCTTGCCGATGATCTGGTTGACGTCGCGCAGATGGCGGTCGTAACGGCCTTCGAGGCCGCAGATCAGCGCATCCGCTTCGCCGCGCTTCACCGACAGCGCGCCGATGACGGTCGTGTTGGTGCGCACGATGGTGCGGGCTGCTTCCGGGTTGATGCCGACGCGGCCGACAAGGGCGAAATAGTCATCGACATAGTCGCGATAGCGCGGATCGTCTTCCGGATTGACCACGGCGAAATCCGCATGCGGGCGGATGCGCAGGCCGAAGCGCTTCAGGCGCGTTTCGATGATCTGCGGGCGGCCGATAAGGATCGGGATGCCGGTGCCTTCTTCCAGCAGCACCTGGGCGGCGCGCAGCACGCGCTCGTCTTCGCCTTCGGCAAAGATGATGCGCTTCTTTTCGGCGGCTTTCGCGGCGTTGAAGACCGGTTTCATGATGAAGCCGGAGCGCCAGACGAAACGGTTCAGCTGGTCGAGATAGGCTTCGAAATCGGTGATCGGCCGGGCGGCGACGCCGCTTGCGGCGGCGGCGCGGGCAACGGCTGGTGCAATGCGCAGGATGAGGCGCGGATCGAAGGGCGAGGGGATGAGGTAGTTCGGGCCGAAGACCGGCGTTTCGCCGCTATAGGCCTTTGCGGCCACTTCGGAGACTTCCTCACGCGCGAGTTCGGCGATGGCCTGCACGGCGGCCATCTTCATTTCCTCGTTGATCGTGGTTGCGCCGCAATCCAGCGCGCCGCGGAAGATATAGGGGAAGCAGAGAACGTTGTTGACCTGGTTCGGGAAATCCGAACGACCGGTGCAGATCATCGCATCCGGACGGGCCGCACGTGCAGCCTCCGGCATGATTTCGGGGTTGGGGTTGGCAAGCGCCAGGATCAGCGGGTTTTCCGCCATGCGCTCCAGCAGTTCCGGCTTCAGCACGCCGGCGGCGGAAAGGCCGAGGAAGACATCCGCACCGTCGATGGTTTCGGCCAGGACGCGCTTGTCGGTCTTCTGGGCGTAAACTTCCTTCCACTCGTCCATCAGCGTGTTGCGGCCGTCATAAACGAGGCCTTCAATGTCGTGGACCCAGATGTTTTCTTTCTTCGCGCCCATGGCGACGAGCAGGTTGAGGCAGGCAAGGGCTGCCGCGCCGGCGCCCGAGGCGACGATCTTGACGCTGGACAGAGACTTGCCGGCGAGTTCCAGCGCGTTGGTGACTGCAGCGGCGACGATGATCGCGGTGCCGTGCTGGTCATCGTGGAAGACCGGGATGTTCATCTTTTCGCGCAGCTGGCGTTCCACCTCGAAACATTCCGGCGCCTTGATGTCCTCAAGGTTGATGCCGCCGAAGGTGGGTTCCAGCGCTGCGATGGTGGAGACCATGTCGTTGATGCCGGGCGCATCGATTTCGATATCGAAAACGTCGATGCCGGCGAATTTCTTGAAGAGGACGGCCTTGCCTTCCATCACCGGCTTGGAAGCGAGCGGGCCGATATTGCCGAGGCCGAGCACCGCCGTGCCGTTGGAAATGACGGCGACGAGGTTGGCGCGGGCGGTATATTCCGCCGCCGTTTCCGGATTTTCATGGATGGCGAGGCAGGGGGCGGCGACGCCCGGCGAATAGGCCAGCGCCAGATCGCGCTGGTTGCCGAGCGGTTTGGTGGCCTGGATTTCCAGCTTGCCGGGACGCGGATAGCGGTGGAAAAAGAGCGCCTGTTCCTCGATGTCGGCCTTTGCCGTGTTGGCGGGCGTGTTGTTCTTATCGTGAGAGGTCATTCTTCCACCGTCATGTCTGGTTCAATTCCGGACCCCTGAATACAACAAACTTCCCCGTGGTACAGCCGTTATTTGACCGCACCTTATGCAAATGCGGCCATGGCTTATTCGCGTTTTCGTGAAGGCTTTCGTCATATTCCCTATAAAAACCGGCGTCTGTCATGTTGCTGAAACACGAGTCTGGTTCTGAGAGGTAAGAAAGCCGCAGGGACGCAACCGAACAGGGGGATGAAATCCGTGGCCGGTCAAATCGAAACCAGACAGTTCAGAACGCTTTTCATTTCGGATGTCCATCTTGGCTCCAAGGCGGCCAAGACGGATTATCTGCTCGACTTCCTGAAACATCACGAGGCCGAGACGATCATTCTCGTCGGCGACATCGTCGACGGCTGGCGCCTGCGCCGCAGCTGGTACTGGCCGCAGGGCTGCAACGACGTGGTGCAGAAGCTTCTTCGCAAGGCCCGCAAGGGAACGCGCATCGTCTATATTCCCGGCAATCACGATGAATTCCTGCGGGAATTTCCGGGCATGCATTTCGGCGGCATCGAAGTGGCCGAACGCATGATCCATGAGGCCGCCGACGGCAAGAAGTACCTCATCATCCATGGCGACGAGTTTGACGTGGTGGTGCGCAACGCCCGTCTGCTCGCCTATCTCGGCGACTGGGCCTATGACGCGGCGATTGCGCTCAACATCGCCATTGCCGCCGTGCGCCGCCGCATCGGCCTGCCTTACTGGTCGTTTTCGGCCTGGGCCAAGCTGCAGGTCAAGCACGCGGTCAACTTCATCGGCGAATTCCAGCGCGTGGTGGCTGACGAGGCACGGCGCAACAATGTCGATGGCGTCATCTGTGGACACATTCACCATGCTGTCATGGAAGACATGGACGGCATCCGCTACATCAATACCGGCGACTGGGTGGAAAGCTGCACGGCGATTGCCGAAAATGCCGATGGCAGCTTCGAGCTGATCACCTGGATGCAGACGAGCGACGTTACCGCCGAACAGGCATCGGACGAGATGGAGCCGGTGGATATTCCGGGGCTGATCGGGAAGCACGCGGCCTGAGTTGGGGCGTTTGACGGGCGCTGACGATAGGCTCGTATGGAATGCCGCATTCGATGAGTGGCAATAAATATCCGCACACCGTCATCCCGGCCTTGAGCCGGGATCCAGTGCGATCAAGTCTTTGATCGCGTAAGACTCCTCTCACCGCGCAGACGCGCGGTGGCTGGATGCCGGATCAGTCCGGCATGACGGAGGAGAGGTTCTGCTTCCCTGTGACTCTTTAGGCAAGGCACGCGGAAGATGCCGCCTTGGCGCACGGTGCCTGAGCGAGACTTCTGCAATTCCGGCGGGGCCGGATAACCACGCCTTCCTCATAGACGAGCCCTTCCGTCATTTAAGGCGAGCGGGTGCGTTTTTTCGCCTTCTCCCCGCCGGGGAGAGGAAACAAGGGGCGAGGTTGCGTGCATATTTGTTGGGGCTTAACCCCACAATTCCGGCCGTGCCGGATAAACCAGCGAACCCTCATAAACCAGCCCTGGCTCCCTGTCCTCGGCCAGCAGCAGCGGCCCGTCGAGATCGGCGAAGGCCGCGCCCTGTGCTGCCAGCACCGCAGGCGCCATGCCGAGCGAGGTGCCGAGCATGCAGCCGACCATGATGGTGAAGCCGAGCCTTTCGGCCTCGGCCTTCATGACGAGCGCTTCGGTCAGGCCGCCGGTCTTGTCGAGCTTGATGTTGATCGCCTCGTAACGGTCGCGGAGGCCGGCGAGGTCCTTGGTGGAATGCACGCTTTCATCGGCGCAGATCAGCACCGGATGGTCGATGCGGGCGAGGATGTCATCCTTGCCGGCGGGTAGCGGCTGCTCGATCAGCGATATCTTCAGCTCTGCCGCAAGCCGCAGATAATATTCGATATTATAATCGTTCCAGCCCTCATTGGCGTCGATGATGATGCGCGCTTCGGGTGCGGCGGCGCGCACGGCCCTTAGACGCGCTTCGTCATCCGCCGTGCCGGTCTTGATCTTCAGCAGCGGGCGGCCTGCGTTTTCCGCCGTTTTCGCGGCCATGGTCTCGGGGTCGGCAAGCGAGATGGTGTAGGCGGTGACGAGCGGCTTTGCCGCCTGTCCAAGGATGCGCTCGGCAACGGTTTTGCCGCTGATCTTGGCTTCAAGGTCCCACAGCGCGCAATCCACCGCATTGCGGGCGGCGCCGGGTTGCATCGCCTGCTGCAGTTCCTGCCGTGTCACGCCGCCGGCGATCCGCTCCGCCATCGCCTCGATATCGGCGATGACGCCTTCGATGCTTTCGCCATAACGCGGATAGGGCACACATTCGCCAATGCCAACGAAGGAACCATCGCGGATGGTGCACGTTACGACATCCGCATGCGTGCGGGTGCCGCGTGAAATGGTGAAGCTGCCGGCGACGGGAAAACGTTCCGTTGTGGCTTGAAGGTAACGGGGCATGTTTTTTCACTTCCGATTGGGCGGCAAAAGACACATGACGCCAAATTTATCACGAATTGTCAGCCGTCACTGTGGCTTGCCGGAGGCCAAAACGTTATGAAACCTTTAAGAATCTCGTGACGGCTGCACTCGCTCGGAGCATTATGCAAGAACAGGACACACGGCAACAGGCGAACCCGGCCGCAATCACCGAAGACGATAACGTCTCCGGCGGCGGCTTGCGTTTTGTCATGAGCGGTTCCTGGCGCAACAGCAATCTCGCCGGTGTTTTCCCCAGTCTTGAAAAGATCGAAAAGAGCAAATCCGCCGGCCCGGTGGAGATCGATCTTTCTTCCGTCGAGGCCATCGATACGACCGGCGCATGGATCATCCAGCGTCTGCGCAAGGACCTCGAGGCAAATGGCGCCACCGTCACTGTGACGGGCAATGACCGTATCGAAGAAGTCATCGGCCAGTTGCCCGAAAAGGTGGAGATGGAGGGCGAAGCCGCTGCGAAGGCGGGGCTCGCCGAGCGTATTTTTGCGCCCATCGGCAAGGCCGTCATCCAGAACGGCGCGGATTTCCTGGCGGGCATGTATATTCTCGGCTCGGCCGTGCGCGGCGCGCAGATGAAGCTCGGGCGCGGGCGCGGCGTCTCGCCGGCGGCGATCGTCAACCAGATCGACCATATGGGCGTGCGCGCCGTGCCGATCATCATGCTGATGTCGTTCCTGATCGGTGCGATCATCGCGCAGCAGGGCGCGTTCCAGCTCAGATATTTCGGTGCGGAAGTCTTTGTTGTCGATCTGGTCGGCATTCTGCAATTGCGCGAAATCGGTGTGCTTCTGACCGCGATCATGATCGCCGGCCGTTCCGGCAGTGCGATCACGGCGGAAATCGGCTCGATGAAGATGCGCGAGGAGATCGACGCGCTGAAGGTGATCGGTCTCAACCCGGTCGGCGTGCTGGTGTTTCCGCGGCTGGTGGCGCTCACCATCGCGTTGCCGCTTTTGACCATTCTTGCCAACTTCGCAGCGCTTTTCGGTGCGGCCATCGTGGCGCTGCTTTATTCCGGCATCACGTTTGAGGTGTTCCTGTCGCGCCTGCATGGCGCTGTCGAGGAATCGACCATTGCCGCCGGCATGATCAAGGCGCCGTTCATGGCGCTCATCATCGGCATCGTCGCGGCGGTTGAGGGCATGAAGGTGGGCGGTTCGGCCGAATCGCTCGGCCAGCACGTCACCTCCTCGGTGGTGAAGTCGATCTTCGTCGTCATTCTGGTGGATGGTCTTTTCGCCATCTTCTACGCAGCCATCGATTTTTAGGGAGGGCGCGTTGGAGAAACTGGATCAGAAACCGCAGGAGACCAGAACCGGTAAAGACGGCCGCGAGGTGGTGCTTTCCGTCGAGGGCGTGACCGTCGGTTTCAATGGCCGCAACGTGCTCGAAAATCTCGACCTCGATGTCTATCGCGGTGAAATCCTCGGCTTTATCGGCCCCTCCGGTGCCGGCAAATCCGTGTTGATGCGTGCGATCTTGCGGCTCCTGCCGCGGCAGGCAGGTGCGATCCGCATTCTCGGCACCGATTACGACAAGGCGAGCGAAGACGACCGCATGATGCTCGACCAGCGGCTTGGCGTGCTGTTCCAGCAGGGCGCGCTATTTTCCGGCCTGACGGTGAAGGAGAACATCCAGCTGCCGATGCGCGAATATCTCGACCTGCCGAAGAAGTTGATGGACGAGCTTGCCTATCTGAAAATCGAGATGGTGGGGCTGAAGCCCGATGCGGGCGACAAGTACCCTTCCGAGCTTTCCGGCGGCATGATCAAGCGCGCAGCCCTTGCCCGGGCGCTGTCGCTCGATCCCGACCTCGTCTTCCTCGATGAGCCGACGTCCGGCCTCGATCCCATCGGGGCGGCGGAATTTGATATGCTGATCGCGCGCTTGCGCGATTCGCTCGGCCTGACCGTTTATATGGTGACGCACGATCTCGACAGCCTCTTCTCCGTCTGTGACCGCATTGCGGTGCTGGGCCAGAAGAAGGTGCTGGTGGAAGGGACATTGCAGGACATGTTCGCCTGCGACGACCCATGGGTGCAGTCCTATTTCCGCGGCAAACGGGCGCGCTCTGTCGTTCTTCCGGACGGCAGACACGAAAATCCGGTGGAGTAACAAGAAGCATGGAAACCAAGGCGAACTACACCATAGTCGGAATTTTCACGCTGATCGTGATCGCCGCCGCATTCGGCTTCGTTTACTGGATGGCGGAATTCGGTCGTGGCGGCCCGACGGCCCAGCTTGTCGTGCGTATTCCTGGCTCCGCAAACGGTCTTTCCGTCGGTTCTCCCGTGCGTTTCAACGGCATTCCGGTCGGCACCGTGCGCGGTCTTGCCATTGACCGCGATGATCCGGCCTATTCCATCGCCTTTACCGAAGTGCAGGCCGATGCCCCGGTTTTCCCGTCGACCCGCGCCGTGCTTGAAATTCAGGGCCTGACGGGCGCTGCCTATATCGAGCTTTCCGGCGGCAACAAGGATGGCGAGCGCATTCTGCAGAAAGCCGTTGAAAGCGGCGTTCCGGCGGAACTGACGGCCGATCTTTCCAGCGTCACCAACCTGCTTGCCACCGCCGACAAAATCCTGAAGCGCGCCGATGGCGCCATCGGCGAATTGCAGGGTTTCGTGCAGGATGCGCGTGGCCCCTTGACGCAGACGGTGCGCAATGCCGAGAAATTCTCCGATGCGCTGGCGGCCAATTCCGACGGCATCAAGAATTTCATTGCAAGCCTCAGCTCGCTTTCCACAACGGTGCAGTCGGTCTCGGTGCGTCTCGACGGCACGCTGACGGCCATCGAGGATCTGGTGAAGGCGGTGGATGCCGGCAAGATCGATTCCATCCTGTCGAATGTCGACAAGGTGACGAAGGATGTCGCTTCCGCCTCCAGCGATATTCAGGGCATCATGGAAACGGTGCAGAGCACAGCGAAAAACTTCGAGGCGGCGAGCACGGAAGTGCAGACGGTCGTCAAACGCGCGGATGAGCTTCTGGCGTCGGTCGATCCCGCCAAGGTCAGCACCGTGGTTGATGACGTTTCCTCTGCGACCGCCGATGCGCGCGATGCCGTGGCGAACTTCAAACGGATCGCTGACGATGTCGGCGCCCGTCGCGCCGATATCGACCAGGCGGTTTCCGACTTCACCGAAATGGGCCGCAAGCTGAACCTTGCTTCCAGCCGCGTCGACGGCATTCTCGCCAAGGTGGACGGTATGCTCGGCACGGATGACGCCAATTCGCTGTTTGCCAAGGCGCGCGAAACGCTCACCTCCTTCAAGGCGGTGGCGGACAATCTCAATGCCCGCATCGGGCCGATTGCCGACAATCTGACCCGTTTCTCCAGCTCGGGCCTGAAGGATTTCCAGGCGCTTATCGGCAGCACGCGGGTCACGGTCGACAATCTCAACAATGCCATCACCAATATCGACCGCGATCCGCAGCGGTTGATTTTCGGCGGCGAAACCGTGAAACAATATGATGGCAGAACAAGGCGCTAAGAGGGGTATGGGCCAATGACACGATTGATGAACGGCCGTCAGCGCCGCGCCCTCATTCTGGCTCCGCTGTTTGCCGCCTTGATGGCGGGCTGCGCGGGTGCGCCGAAGAACGATACTTTCGATCTCTCCGTTTCTTCGGCGGCGGTGGCGCAGGGACCTTCGCTGAAAAGCCGGCAATTGCTGATCGCCGATCCGACCGCCCTGAAGGCGCTCGACAGCGAAAACATCGTGGTGCGCCTTTCCGGCTCGGAGGTGCAATATCTCGGCAACTCGCAATGGAGCGACCGCCTGCCGCGCATGGTGCAATCCAAGCTGGTGGAAGCCTTCGAGGATACCGGCAAGCTCGGCGGCGTCGGCCGGCCGGGGCAGGGGCTGGCAATCGACTATCAGGTCGTGACCGATATTCGTGCCTTCGAAATCGATACGGCGAAGAATATCGCCAATATCGAAATATCCGTGAAGCTCCTGAACGACCGCAACGGCACGGTGAAGGCGCAGGAAGTGTTCCGCGCCAGCGCCCGCGTCAGCGGTTCCGGCAACGCCAATTTCGTGAAGGCGCTGGATCAGGCCTTTGCCGCCGCCACGCGCGACATCGTGGCCTGGACGCTGAAATCGCTTTAAGCGTTCGGTGTCATTGCCGTCACAGGAAACCGCTTTATGTTCGCGTAGCGCCGGTCACCGATCGGCCTATTATGCATAATGGTCTCGATCCGTGAGTTGGTGATGCGATTTCTGCTGCTGCTTTGCCTTATGTTTTCCGCCCTGTCTGGAACGGGCGCCGCCATGGCGGCCGGTCTCCGGCTGATCGACATTCCAGCCGCGAACGGCAAAGCCGCCATGAAGGCTGCGGTATGGTCGCCCTGCGCGTCCGCGCCGGAAGAGGTCAGGATCGGTCCCTTCATTTTGCCCGCCGTGCGCGATTGCCCTGTTCCTGAAGGGAAATATCCGCTCATCGTCATCTCCCATGGCTTTGGCGGCACCTATTTCAGCCATCGGGACACGGCGGCGGCGCTGGCGGATGCCGGCTTCATTGTTGCGGCTATCAATCACCCCGGAGACAATGCGCTTGAAATGAAAAAGGCCGGCGAGCTTTCCGCGCTGACGGGGCGTCCGGCGGATATTGCCCGGTTGCTCGATCATCTGCTTGAAGGTTTTAGCGAAGCCGGTTCCATCGATGCCGGGCGGATCGGCGTCTTCGGATTTTCGCGCGGCGGTTATACCGCGCTGGTGCTTGCCGGCGGCACGCCTGATTTTGCCAATGCCGGGCTGCCCTGTCCCGACCCGCAGGCGCCGATTTGCACGCAGATGCGGCAGAAGACGACATTACCGCAGCATGGCGGTCAGGATGCGCGGATAAGGGCTGTGGTTGCCGCCGACCCGTTGAATGCCTTTCCCGGCGCGGGCGACCTGAAGAATATCACGATCCCCGTCCAGCTCTGGAGTTCGGAACGTGGCGGCGATGGTGTCGCGCCGCAGGATGTTGCGAGGCTGCGCGACGATCTGCCGGTAAAACCGGACTATCGGATGGTAAAAGGGGCGGGGCACTTTTCCTTTATCGCCCCTTGCCCCGCCGAGATGGAAAAGGCCGTGCCCCAGATTTGCAGCGATGCGGCGGGTTTCGACCGGGCGGGGTTTCACCGCAGCTTCAACGCCGAGGTGGTCAGCTTCTTCAAGGCGTCGCTGCGCTGAGGCATCGTTCCTTTCCGCGCCGGTCAGGCGGCATCCTGCTGCGACTTCCATTCCGGCAGGGGGAAAACTCGGTCGTAGCTCCAGTTGAAGACAAAAGCATAGACCACGTAAAATAGAGCAAACGAGATATCCATCACCAGCGCGTGGGCAAGGCTGATATTCAGATACCAGGCGATGAAGGGCATCAGCACGATCAGGAGGCCCAGTTCGAACAGCACGGCATGGGCGACCCGAAGGGCGGGCGTCTTCAGCGTCGTGCCTTTCAGCCGCTGCATGACGTGGTCGAAACCGAGATTGTAGACATAGTTCCAGACCGTCGCCAGCGTGGCGCTGACGATGCCGACAATGCCGATATCTTCCATCGGCATGCCAAACAGCAGCGCACCGAGCGGAATGATGAGCAGCAGGCCGATGATTTCGAAGCTGAGGGCGTGGCGGATACGATCTTGCAGGGAACGCATTTCATTCTCCGGTATGTGACCGGGCCGTCCCGCATGCTGTCGCCAAAGTGGCCGAGGTCGTCCTCGCGCTGAGGCATATAGAGGTTTTGGGCGAATTTTTCAAGCACTGCGCATTTGGGGCCTCGGATATGGCTGGAAGGTCGCCGCTTGTTTCTTCTCCCCGCCGGGGAGAAGAAACAAGCGGCAGCACCTTCTCTTCTCGCTTGACCGTTGTTTCGCGTGAGCGCGGAACAAGACCGGCGCATTTTCGTTATTGCTTATGGAAGGAGGCGTGCCATGCAGCAGAATTCCTGTGAGGGGAGAACGATAAAGGCCGCCAACACGGCGAAGGTTTCGACTTACACGCCAAGCCTCATTTCCCTTAAGGGAAGTTATGTGGCGATGATATTTCGCAGACCGCTTTGCCGAAATCCGCTGGATGTGCGGAAGAAATAAGGGCGACGGCATTTGCCTGCTCCCGCACATCGATGACGACGACTGCCGAAATGATGATGAGATTTAGATGTCTCTAAAGTGTGATTTTCAATCCGGCCCGTCTCCACCTAGACTGGAGATCGCCACCAGAGCGAAGGGAGAATGACATGAAATCAGTTCTCATTATCGCCGCTGTCTTTGGTTTTTCCGCCAGTGCAGCGCTTGCGGAATGCGCAGGTCATCAACAGATCAACGCTTCCGTTCCTGCCGTAGACCGTGAATTCAAAACCGCAAGCATCGTTCCGCCGACAGATCCGGTGGAAAAGCCAGTCGTCATCCTGAAAAAGACCGACCGCCTTCCTGCGACGGTTGCGACGACCGGTGAACCAGAAGCCGCAATGCAACGCATGCAATAAACAGGAACAATAACCTCTTCATTCTAAAAATCCCGTGCGTGAGGTGATCCGCACGGGATTTTGCTTTCAGGAGGAAGGCGGGCAACCTTCGCTTTCACAGCGCCGCTCTTGCCGGTTCTTTGCATCGGCGACTAGAGCATTTCCAGTAAAAGTGCGAAGCGGTTTTACGTCCGGAAAATGCGTAAAAACAAAGAGGTAGAGCACGTCCACCGATTCCGTTCAAACCGGGCGTGCTCTAGCTGTCGAGTTTCAGCGACAGCTGTTTCGGCCCTTCGTTCTTTTTGAGCACGTAAAGCGGCCGGGTGATGATGACTTCCGTTCGCCGTTGCAGCTCGCGCCGCCGTTCGAGCGCGCGTTCGCGCATATCGCGGGAGCGGGCGACAACGGAAAGGGCATTTTCTATGGCTGCGTCTGCTGTGTTCATCGCTGACCTCCATAATGTTCACTTTATGTTCTCATTATTGGTTGCTTGTGTCAACACTATGGCAGGGTTGCCGGCAGGCAGTTTGGCGCCCGGCACAATGAACGGACGGGCGCGCAACAGGCTGCGTCGGGTGCGCGAGGGATCGGCTTTGCCCACACGTCGACCTTCACAGCACAAACCTGTTCCGGCAGTGTCGACAGGACACTCCGGACCTGCTGTGTTGATTTTTGCGATGATGTTTCGATGACGCCGGCGCTGATCCGCCCGGCTCAGGGAGGGTATCAGGAGAGGGGGCGTTGATCCGGCGTGGGAACGCCGCCGGCGGACAAAAGATCGGTGAGATGCTCGCTGGCGAGCGCGACGATGGCAAGGGCGGCCTGCTGGCGGTTCCAGCCGGCATGTTCCGCTTTTTCGATCAGCCCGTGAATGGAAGGTTCCAGCGCGAACTGGCACTCGGCCTGATAGTCCATGGTGTCGATCGAAAGCGACGGGGAATTGATTGCGGCCCGCATCCTTTGGTCTCCCTGTTTTCCGTCATGCCCACATACGCGAGACGCAAATCGGAACATGCACATTCAGAGGCCGGTGATATCGGGTATGCTCATGAGGCCCGCATATCACTGGCAGCGAATCCCCCAGCAGGCGGACGTTAGCGGCAAGTCTTGATCGCTGTCAACGCGTGCGCGGCGGCGATGACGTCGCCATCTTCGTTTTCAGAGCCTTCCGTTCCGGAAAGGCTTTCGCCGCCAGATCAGCAGCGCCATCACATAAAGCGCAAAAAGCACGAACCATGTGACGGGCAGCACCATGAAAAGCGCCGCATAAGCGCAATTTCCCTCAAAACAGGAGCCGAGAAATCCGGAATCGGCAAGCGCTGCCGATAATAAAAACGCACATATCCCGCTCCCGACCGCGCCGAGAATGAAAAGCAATATGTTGATAAGCAATCCCATGGTCTCGATCATAAGGACGATTGAGACAGCTTTGGGGAAACGGGCGGTGCCGCAACGAGATTCCTGTCTCTTGAGGATATCGTTGCCGGCGGCAGGGATGGCAATGCGAAAGTGAGGGGCCGCATCGGCACAAGCGATCATGCGATGCTTTAATTTAGCACCGCAACGTCTTGTCATTTCAGGAAGAATTTGGTGGGTGATGTAGGGCTCGAACCTACGACCCGCTGATTAAGAGTCAGCTGCTCTACCAACTGAGCTAATCACCCGACCGGCACCGTGTGGCGGTGTGAGGGGGCGTATAAAGGGGAAGTTTGGGCTTGTCCAGCGCGGAAATGAAATTTCTTCGATTTTTGTGACGAAAAAATTTCAGTCGCGCTGGAAAAGTCTGGAAATCCGCGGTTTTACGGATTTTTCCTTTTATTCATCCGCGCCTGAAAGCCCGGCCGATAAGGATGAGGATGCAGGCGCCGATGAAGCCGGCGATGAGATAACCGAGCCAACCCGTCAAAACGATTCCAAATACCGAAAGGATGGCGTTGGCGACGATCGCGCCGACGATTCCAAGAAGGATGTTCATGAAAACACCCATATTGCTTTTCATGAATTGTTCGGCGAGCCACCCGGCGACACCACCGATGATGATGGCTGCGATCCAGCCAATGCCAGCAGATTCCATGATTTCCTCCCATGTTGCTGCATCGTCAAAGGTGATGATTCTCGTGGTGAAAAGCAAGGCAAACTCCTGAAAACCTCGCTTTATGCGGGTGGTTTTCCGCGCGGCAGGCGCTAAAAAGCCTGATGCGGCGCAAAGAGACGAAAGGCATGGATGTGCGGTTGATGTTCGGCGGATTGATGGATGGCAGAAGGGTGTTCGACGGCCTGGTGCGGGATCGGCGGCAAAGGAGCGCCATGGCGGCGATAATGGCCATGGTGCTTTTTCTGGCCGGCGGTCTTTTGTCGGCAATGCCGGCGGCGGCGCAGGGGGAAACAACATCGCCCGCCCCGGTGGCGATCCAGGCCTCGACCGTCGAACAGGCAAGGGCGGAGCTGGAGAAATGGAAGGCCGATGTCGCGGCGATTGCCAAACAGGTGGAAGCGGGCGGCAGCGACGATGTGCAGCTTGTGGACCTGAAGGGCCGCGCCGACACCATCGCCGCCGATGCCGCCGCCGCCAACACCAAGCTGCGCACCCGTCTCGACCAGATCAAGACCCGGCTGGATGCGCTGGGTGCGGCGCCTGCGGACGACCAGCCGCCGGAAGCCAGCATGGTGACGGAGGAGCGAAATCGGCTGACGGCGGAACGGGCCGAGGTGAATGCGATTGCCGGGGAGGTGGAGAGCACGGCCACCAATGCCGCGCAGATTTCCAATAACATCACTGCCGTTCGCCGGGCGCTTTTTGCCGCCACCCTGTTCAAGCGCACCGAAGTTTCGGCGCAGACGCTGGGTGATGCCTCCTCCGCCTTTCTGACCGAATTGACCAACCTCAACAACGCTTTCAGCAGTTGGGCGAGTTTCGTCTGGAATTACAAGCGCCTGCCGATGTTCGGGGCGGTGACGCTGTCGATCATGGCCGCCCTGCTGTTTCTCGTGGGCGGTTACCGCTTTTTCGGCAGCCGCATGGACCGGCGGGCCTTTACGGGCGAGCCTTCTTATCTGAGACGGCTTTCGGTGGCCTTCTGGTCGACCATGGTGCAGTCGCTGTCGCTGTTCCTGTTTCTCGTCACCTCCGCCTTCTTCCTCGATAATTTCAACGTGCTGCGGTCAGATATCGCGCCGATCCTGTTCGGGGCGATGGCGATCACCGGTTTCGTTTATTTCGTCTCACGGCTGAGCTACGCGATCTTCGCGCCGACGCAGCCGGAATGGCGTCTTCTGAAGGTGTCCAACAAGGGCGCACACACGCTGTCTTCGGCGGTGCTGCTGATGGCGCTCGTCAACGGGCTCGATTACCTGCTCGGCACGATCAGCGAGACGCTTTATTCACCGCTGATCGTCACGGTTGCCAAGAGTTTCCTCGCCTCGATCATCATCGGCCTTATCCTGCTGACCGTATCGTTCCTGCGGCCGGTGATCGGCGAGGGGCAGGATTATGAGACCGGCAACCAGCGCCTGCCGCGCTGGCTCGTCATCCTGCTGCGGGTGGGCGGCCTCGTTCTCATCGGCGCCTGCCTGACGGGTTATGTCGGGCTTGCACGCTTCCTCGCCACGCAGATCGTCGCCACCGGCGCGGTGCTGGCGACGATGTATATCGGCATTCTTTCGGGCAAGGCGATTTCGCGACAGGGCGCCTTTGCGGAATCGCTTGCCGGCCGTTATCTCGCGCGGCGTTTCGGCCTCGGCGTGGTGGCGCTCGATCAGGCCGGCCTTGCCGCGGGGCTAGGCATCTATGCTGTCGCGCTTGCCTTCGGCGTGCCGCTCATCCTGTTTTCCTGGGGCTTCCAGCCGGGCGATATCGAAAGCTGGGCCTATCGTCTGTTGACCGGCATCACCGTCGGCAATGCCTCCATTTCGCTGATCGGCCTCTTCGGCGGCGTTCTTGTCTTCGCCATCGGTTACATCATAACCCGCTGGTTCCAGAAGTGGCTGGACAATAACGTCATGGCGCGCGGCCAGGTGGATGCCGGGGTGCGCAACTCGGTCAAGACCGGTATCGGTTATCTCGGTATCGCAGTGGCGGCCATCTTCGGCGTGTCTTCGGCCGGTCTCAACCTCTCCAGCCTGGCGCTGGTGGCTTCGGCCCTTTCGGTCGGTATCGGTTTCGGCCTGCAGAACATCGTCTCCAACTTCGTCTCCGGCCTCATCCTGCTGGTCGAGCGCCCCTTCAAGGTGGGAGACTGGGTGGTAACGGGCACGACGGAAGGCACCGTCAAGCGGCTTTCCGTGCGCGCCACCGAAATCGAAACCTTCCGCGGCCAGTCGATCATCGTGCCGAATTCGGAATTCATCAATTCCTCGGTCGGCAACTGGACACACCGCAACCGCATCATGCGCGCGGAAATTCCCGTTTCCGTCTCTTACGATTCCGATCCGCAGAAGGTTATGGATATTCTGCTGGAACTCGTGCGCGCCCAGCCGCCGGTGCTGCGCAATCCCGAGCCGCATGTGGAGTTCCTGCGCTTCGGCGATTTTTCGCTGGATTTCGAACTGCGTTTCCACCTTGCCGATCTCTCCAACGGGCTTGGCGTGAAAAACGCGCTCCGTATCGCAATCCTCCAGCGCTTCCGCGAGGAGGGGATCGACATCCCGTTCCCGCAGCGCAACCTCAACATCCACGTGGAAGGCGACGCCAATCCGCAGATGCTGGCGGCGCTGCTTTCGGAGGAGGGCGACAAGGCGGTGGTGGCCCATACGGGCGCGGCAGCGGCAGAGAAAGAGGCATCGAAGAGCGAGAAGCCGACTGAGCCGAAGGAGAAACCCGGCGCGAAAGCGTAGATCGCTGTTGCTTGTGGACGTCGAGTTCCGGGCAGCGGGACGAGGGGGCCAGGGTAGACGTATTTGGAGAGCTTGCCCCCTCATCCGACCCTTCGGGCCACCTTCTCCCCGGCGGGGAGAAGAAACGAGCGGCAAAGCTGTGCTGCATTCATCCGGCATGCTCCGCATTTTCTTCCCTGTCGCAGCACCCTATGGGCATGTCGCAATCAGGCGGCTGAACGGCAGGCAAGCGCTTCATATTCCTCCCATCCAATGTCGGCGGAATAAGGCAAGGCCGGCGCTTTTCAGGGGTTCTGTAAATGAAGACACATGCACGGGCGGTGGTGATCGGTGGCGGCGTCGTTGGCGTTTCGACGCTTTATCATCTTGCCAAGAAGGGCTGGAGCGACAGCGTTCTCATCGAGCGCAAGGAGCTGACCTCGGGTTCCACCTGGCACGCGGCCGGGCTTCTGCCGCTGTTCAACATGAGCTATTCGGTTGGCCAGATTCACAAATATTCCGTGAAGTTCTATGAGGAGCTTCAGGAAGAGACCGGCATGAATGTCGGCTTCTCCAAGGTCTCGAATATCCGTCTCGCCCGCACCAAGGATCGCTGGGACGAATATATGTATTATGCCGGTATCGCCGAGACCATCGGCGTGCGCGTCAACATGTTGACGCCGGAGCAGGTGAAGGAAATCTGGCCGCTCTGCGAGACGGACGGTCTGCTCGGCGCCATCCAGCATCCCGACGACGGTTATATCCAGCCTGCCGATCTGACTCAGGCGCTCGCCAAGGGCGCGCGTGACCGCGGGGCGACCATCTATCGCAACACCACCGTCACCGCCATCGAGCAGCTGGAAGACGGTCACTGGAAGGTGACGACCGACAAGGGCGAGATCATCGCCGAGCATATCATCTCCTGCACGGGCTCCTTTGCCCGCAAGACCGGCGAGATGGTCGGCATCAACATTCCGGTCATTCCGGTCGAGCATCAATATATCGTCACCGAACCGCACCCGGCCATTCAGGAACGCCGCCGCCAGGGCCTGCCGGAAATGGGCGTCCTGCGCGAATCCGACTCCGCCTGGTATATGCGCGAGGAGGCGGGCGGCCTGATCCTCGGTCCTTATGAAGTCGGCGCGCCGGTCTGTTATGTCGACGGTCCCTCCGACGACAGCGAATATGAGCTGTTCCAGGAAGAACTCGACCGCCTGATGCCGCATATCGAGACCGCCATGGTGCGCGTTCCGGCCTTTGGCGAAGTGGGCATCAAGAAAGTCTATAACGGCGCTATCGCTTATACGCCTGACGGCAATCCGATTGTCGGTCCTGCGCCGGGCCTGAAGAATTTCTGGCTGAACGAAGGCCACTCCTTCGGCATCACCGCTGCCGGTGGTGCAGGCTGGCAGCTGGCGGAATGGATCGTCGATGGCGAGCCGACGCTCGACCTGATGGGTGTCGATCCACGCCGCTTCGGCCCTTACGCAACGGAAGGTTACCTCATCGCCAAGAACGAGGAAGCCTATGCCAACGTCTTCACCATGCATTACCCGGACGAAGAGCGCTCCGCCGCCCGCCCGCTGAAGACGACGCCGGTTTATGACCGCCTGAAGAAGCTCGGCGGCGTGTTCGGCTCCGTCTATGGCTGGGAGCGTGCCAACTGGTATGCGCCGGAAGGTTATGCGCTGCGCGAGGAAGACCTCGGCGTCGGTGCGGATGTCATCACCAGCCACAACCATGCGCCGGCTCTGGATGACGGCCGTATCGTCGAGAAGTGGTCGTTCCGCCGCTCGAACTACTTCGAACATGTCGGCAACGAAGTGAAGAACGTGCATCAGAATGTCGGCGTGCTTGATATGTCGGCCTTCGCCAAGATGGAGGTCTCCGGCCCCGGTGCGCGGGCATGGCTGGACAGCATTCTCGCCAATGCGGTGCCGAAGAAGCGTGGCCGTATCGCGCTCACCCATCTTCTGACGCCGAACGGCGGTGTGAAGGCGGAATTCACGGTCTATGAATGGGCGCCGGGCCGCTTCTACATGGTTTCGGCCGGTGGTCTAGAAGCCCATGACCACGACGTACTGTTCCGTCTGGCACCGACCGATGGTTCGGTTGTGCTGCAGCCGATCACGCAGAAATACGGCGTGCTGGTTCTTGCCGGTCCGAAGTCGCGCGATCTCCTGAAGAAGCTGACCCGCACCAGCCTTGAGAACAAGGATTTCCCCTGGCTCACCGGCAGCAAGATTTCCGTCGGCGTGGCGACGGCGCATGCGCTGCGCGTCAACTTCGTGGGCGAGCTTGGCTGGGAACTGCACCACCCGATCGAGATGCAGAACTATATCTTCGACCGGCTGATGGAAGCGGGCGCCGAATTCGGCATCAAGCCCTTCGGTATCCGCGCCATGGTGTCGATGTCGCTCGAAAAATCCTATCGCAACATGGGACGCGAGCTTTCGGTCGAATACAACGCCTATGAATCCGGTCTCGACCGCTTCCTGCGCCCGGAGAAGAGCTTCATCGGCCGCGACGCGCTGGTGGCGTACAAGGAGGCCGGCGTGAAGTGGGTGTTCTCGACGCTCACCGTGTCAGGCAATACGGATGTCGATGCGCGCGGTTCGGAAGCGATCGTCGATGAAAGCGGCGCGCTTGCGGGCCGCGTGACGAGCGGCGGTTTCGGCTGGCGTCTCGGCAAATCCATCGCGCTCGCCATGCTCAAACCGGAATATGCGGCCGTGGGCACCAAGCTCAAGATCCGCATTCTCGGTACGTCCTATGATGCCGAAGTGGTGGAAGAAAGCCCGTTCGACACGGACAATGCGCTTCTGCGCGCCTGAGACAAAATATCCCCTCCCAAAGTCGGAATACGGCCCCTCGTGGGCCGTATTTCCGTTTAGGTAAGCATGTGCTCAACTGGCTTTCCGGCAAAAGTGTTATTAATGATTCTGAAAAATGAGCCTGCTATCTTTCCCTGACATACGATGGGGGATCGGGGCAGAATGAATTTTCTAGGCATTACGGGCATGCAATATTCTGGCGTGCCTTTTACCAACAGCCGCATCTTGCTGGCAGAAGATACCAATGTGTTCACCCAGATGGTGAGCCTGCGCCTGAAGGAACTGCTGGGCGTTACCGTGGAAGTGTGCCGCAATTTCGAGGAATTGCAGGCCTGTTACGAGCATTCTCCCGAACCGGTGACGCTGGCGATTTCCAACATCAACCTGCCGGGGGCGGAAAAGGGCGAGGCGCTGGAATATCTGATCGATCTTTCGATCCCGACCATCGTTTTCACCAGCACTTTTCATGAGGCGACGCGCGAAACGCTGATCGCCAAGGATGTGGTCGATTATATTCTGAAGGACAATATTTTCGCCGTGGATATGCTGACGGAATCCGTCTGCCGCTTTCTCACCAACCACCGCCATCACGTGCTGATCGTCGATGACAGCCCGACGGCGCGGGCGTTGCTTTCGAGCCGTCTCAAGCGTTATAATTTCCGCGTCAGCCTGGCGGATAGCGGTGCGAAGGCGCTCGATATTCTGAAGGCCAATCCCGATATCGGCCTCGTGGTGACCGATTACAACATGCCCGATATTGACGGCTTCGAACTGACGCGGCGCATCCGTACCGTGCGCGGGTCGCATGAGCTGCGCATCATCGGGGTGTCTTCCTCCACCAACCGGCTGCTTTCGGCGCGGTTCCTGAAGGCGGGCGGCAATGATTTCATGCTGCGCCCCTTCATCGACGAGGAGTTTTATTGCCGGGTCAACCAGAACCTCGATACGCTGGTGCAGATACAGCTGGCGAAAGCGGGGGTAAGGCCGGCGGCCTGAGCTTAGGCTTTCCTCCCTAAAGCTGCGATTCCAGCGGCAGGAAACGCATGATACCGGCGACGATGCGGCGGCTGATGGTGGCGTCGGGTTCGCGCCGGTAGGTTTTCGTTCGCCCCTGTTCTTCCGTCATCCAGACGATGTGCCTGCCTTTGTCGATTTCAAGCTCGAAGCTCATGCTGCGGCGGATTTCGCCCGCGAATATCTCGTCCATGCGGGCAACCAGCGGGGCCGAGTTGAACACGACGCCCATTTCCGTATTGAGCGAGGCGGAACGCGGATCGAAATTGAGCGAACCGATATAGCCGGTCCTGCCATCGCGGGTGAAGGCCTTGGTGTGCAGGCTCGCCTGTCCCGAGCCGCGCAGGGTGAAGTTCGACTGATCCGCCTGCGCGCGCAGCTCATGCAGGCGCACCCCGCCGGAGAGAAGCGGTTTTCGATAGCGGGCATAACCGGCGTGCACGGCGGCCACATCTGTCGCGGCCAGCGAATTGGTGAGGATGGCGACCGACACGCCGTTTTCTGCGAGCTGTAGAAATATCCCCACGCCCTGTTTGCCGGGAATAAAATAGGGGGAGGTGATGTGCAGGCTGTCGCTTGCCGCCTGCATCAGCGGCAGCAGGCTTTCCATCAGGAAGTTATGACCCTTGCGGCGTTTGCCCGCTGCCTTTTCCGGCGGGTCGGCGAGGATATCCGCCGCCTCGACCCAGTGCAGACGGTCCGACATCAGGAAATGGTCACGGCCATACTGGCTTTCGACGCGCTCCAGATAGGGTTTTGCCGCTTCGCTTTTCGGCAGGGCATCGAGTTCGCGCCGCAGCCTTGCGAGTTTGCTCGGCCTGCGCGCCAATAGCGAGCGCACGGGCACGGAAACGGCGCTGTTCCAGTAATCGTCGAAGATTTCCGTGGCGTCGGCGACGATCCTGCCGAAGCCGAGAATATCGAAATCGTGGAAATTCGCCCGCTCGGCGGCGTCGAAATAGGCGTCGCCAATGTTGCGCCCGCCGACGATCACGGCCCGGCCATCGGCAATCCAGGCCTTGTTGTGCATGCGCCGGTTGACGCTTCGGAAGCGCAACACCAGTTCGATGCTTCGATGCAGCATGTTTTCCCGCGCCCTGGTGGGGTTGAACAGTCGGAGTTCGATATTCGGATGGCTGTCGATGGCGTGGAAGATGCGGTCGGAGATGGAAACGCCGAGATCGTCGAGCAGCAGGCGCACGCGCACGCCGCGATCGGCGGCGGCGATGACTTCGCGCATCATCAGCCGTCCGGTCAGGTCGGCATTCCACATGTAATACATCAGATCGAGGCTGCGCCCGGCGGCACGCGCCGCCGCCACGCGCACCGCAAAGGCATCGAGGTTGGAATGCAGCAGGCAGAGCGCATTTTTCTCGTTCCAGCCGTTTCTTATCGATTGCCAGTGCCGGTCCAGCGTCGTTGCGTCTTCCGCAAGGGGCAGGGCGGTGGAGGGGCGCTTGGGAATTGCCTTTTCCCGCTGTTTGCCGATGACGACAAACAGGCTCGGCCCGATGACCATAAGAAGAATGACGATGAAGACCGTAAATGCAGTCACTTGTTTTGATCGCTCCTGGCCCGAAGAGTATCAGGCGGGATGAAAACGCGCGAGGGGATAAAGCGTTCACCGCACCTCGTGCCATCGGCGTGAAAAAGGCGCGTTTTCAACGCGCCGAAAGGGCTTGTGAATCACATAAGTGTGTGCTTATGTGTTGTCATGACAGAGAACGATATTTTCCGGGCGCTGGCCGATCCGACGCGCCGCGCCATTTTCGAAAAGCTGGCGGATGGCGCCATGAACGCTTCCGCCCTGCGTGAGGGGATCGAGATCAGCCAGCCGGCCATGTCGCAACATCTTTCGGTGTTGCGCGGGGCGGGGCTGGTGGTCGAGAAGCGGCAGGGCCGTTTCGTCAATTATGAAGTGGATCCGGACGGGCTGACGCGCATTGCGGCCTGGCTCGGCAAATATCGCGCCTACTGGCCGCAGCGCATTGAGGCTCTCAAACTCCTGCTGAAGGATATGGACCAATGAACAGGCAGACACCGGAAGCGCCGAAAAACGGCATCGAGCTTGAATATGATCTGGACGAGCCGCCGCAAAAGGTCTGGCGCGCCATCAGCATTCCGGCGTTTCGTGAAAACTGGCTGCCGAAGGAGGCTTTGGCGGAGCCCGATGCGATCGATATCAAGCCCGGCGAGGAGGTTCGCTACCGGCTGCGCGAGGATAATCCGCCATTTCTGGAAAGCACCGTCACCTTCAGGATCGCGGCGAATGCCCATGGCGGCACCAGCCTGCGCATCATTCATGATCTGCCCGTCAATACCGGCCGGATGATAAAGGCCGCTGCAAACCATAACGGTTCGCCGATCAAGCTCGCCGCCTGATCCGGAACGTTCCCCGACATTTCAACGACAGGAGTTCGCCGATGCGCGAAGCGATGCAACTCGTCCCTATGGTAGTCGAACAATCGTCAAGGGGAGAAAGGTCTTTCGATATCTATTCCCGGCTGTTGCGGGAAAGGATCATCTTCCTCAACGGTGAGGTGAACGATGCGGTTTCGGCGCTGGTCTGCGCGCAATTGCTGTTTCTGGAGGCGGAAAACCCGAAGAAGCCGATCCATCTCTATATCAATTCGCCGGGCGGTGTGGTGACCAGTGGTCTCGCCATGTATGACACCATGCATTATATCCGCGCACCGGTTCATACGCTCTGCATGGGAACGGCCCGCTCCATGGGATCGTTTCTGCTGATGGCGGGTGAACCGGGCGAGCGGAGCGCCCTTCCCAATGCCAGCATCCACATTCATCAACCATTGGGCGGGTTTCAGGGGCAGGCTTCGGATATGCTGATCCATGCCGAAGAGATGAAGCAGACGAAGCACCGCATGACGCGGCTTTATTCCGAACATTGCAAACACAGCTATGAAAAATTCGAAGCGGCCATGGACCGTGATTTTTTCATGACGGCGGAGGAAGCTCTGGAATGGGGCCTGATCGATCGCATTATGGGTGTTCGTGAGGATGTCGCGGCATAAGGCCGGACGCTTATTCGGATTTCCGGCTGATATTGGCGCCCACAGGCAGGACCTCCAGACTGCGCCGTTCCAATTGTGCAAGTACCTCGCCGAAACCGAAGCGGGATGTCCAGCCCAGACCCTCTGTGGCGCGGGCGGGCGAATAGATCCGGTCGATCGTTTCAGGCAGCGCCCATCCCCTTTGCGCGAATGCGTCGGCGAGGGCCGGGGTCCGCTGCCGGAGAACGGAAGCGGCATCCTCGGCGAGGCTGTCGCAGTCATCGGCGGAAAACGGCGTGGTTGCTGATATGATATAGCGCTGGAAATCGTCTCCCGCATTGGTCAGCGCCAGCACATGGGCATCGGCGACATCGCGCATATCGACGCCGCGATGCAGCCGGTAAGCCGCCATCACGTCGGCGGGCTCCGGGAAACTTCTGGACATGCGAAGCACGCGCACGGCGAGATGCGGGCCTGCCATTCCCTCCAGCATCTGCTCGGCTTCGAGTTTGGTGCGGTGATAGATGCTTTTCGGCCGGGGCGGCGTTTCTTCATCGATGAAGGTGCAGGTTCCTTCAGAAACCGCATGTCCGTAAAGCGCCGTGGTGCTGGTGAAGACCAGCCTCGGCACGCCCGCCGCCATCGCCGCTTCCGCCACCATGCGGGTTCCCTCGACATTGATGCGCTGGAATTCCGTTTCCGGGACGATGCCGACATGCGGAGCGTGAAGCGCTGCCGTATGGATCACCGCATCCGCCTGTTCGAAAGCGGAACGTAACAGTGCTTCGTCCGCAAAATCGCCGACGATATGGGTGGTGGAGAAGGGTGAGCGATCCATGCCGGTGACATCGTGCCTGCTGGCCACCGCACTGAAAATCGCGCGGCCGACCCGACCGGAACTGCCCGTCAGCACTATCCGCATGATGTTCCGCTCCCCATCGACATAGCTAATACGAGGCCCATTGAGGGGGATCGTAACCTGCCCTCATACGCGACGTCATCCTTGGGCTTGTCCCAAGGATCTAATCACGTCCAGTAAAATCGAGACGTTGCAGATGCTCGGGACAGGCCCGAGCATGACGGAAGAGAGCGTTGGGTACTTTCTCCGCAATCTGACGGCAGCTGGGCGAGCCGTCCCAAAACCCATCCGGACAGTCAGATATCCAGATTATCCGCGAATGCCGCCCGTTCCTGAATGAAACGGAAGCGGGCATCGGCCTTGGTGCCCATCAGATTGTCGACGGCCTCGCGGGTGCCTTCGAAATCCACATCGTCGATCTCGACGCGTAGCAGGGTGCGCTTTTCGGGATCCATGGTGGTTTCCTTCAGCTGCTGGGCCATCATCTCGCCGAGGCCTTTGAAGCGGCCGATTTCGACCTTCTTGCCCTTGAAGACGGTTTCCATCAGCTCGGCACGGTGGGCGTCGTCGCGGGCATAGGCGCTCTTGGCACCCTGACGGATGACGTAGAGCGGTGGCACGGCAAGGTACAGGTGATTGCCACGAATGAGTTCCGGCATTTCCTGATAGAAGAAGGTGATGAGCAGCGAGGCGATATGGGCGCCGTCGACATCGGCATCGGTCATGATGATGATGCGCTCATAGCGCAAATCCTCTTCGCGATATTTGGTGCGCGTGCCGCAGCCGAGGGCCTGGATGAGATCGGCGATCTGCTGGTTGGCGGAGAGCTTTTCGCGGCTGGCGCTGCCGACGTTCAAAATCTTGCCGCGCAGCGGCAGGATGGCCTGGTTGGCGCGGTTGCGCGCCTGCTTGGCCGAGCCGCCCGCCGAGTCGCCCTCGACGATGAAAAGTTCCGCATTTTCCGCCGTGTTCTGGGCGCAATCCGCCAGCTTGCCGGGCAGGCGCAGCTTGCGCACGGCGGTCTTGCGGTTGACTTCCTTTTCCTTGCGGCGGCGCAGGCGCTCTTCGGCGCGCTCGATCACCCAGTCGAGCAGCTTTGCCGCTTCGCCCGGATTGCCGGCAAGATAATGGTCGAAGGGATCGCGCAGCGCGTTTTCGACGATGCGCTGGGCCTCGACGGTGGCGAGCTTGTCCTTGGTCTGGCCGACGAATTCAGGCTCACGGATGAAAACGGAGAGCATGCCGGCGGCGGAGATCATCACGTCATCGGTGGTGATGTCCTTGGCGCGCTTGTTCTGCGTCAGATCCGCGTAATTCTTCAGGCCCTTGGTGAGCGCAATGCGGAAACCGGCCTCATGCGTGCCGCCTTCAGGTGTGGGAATGGTATTGCAATAGGAATGGATCTGCGTGTCGCCGCCATACCAGGTGACGGCCCATTCCAGCGCGCCGTGGCCGCCGGTCTTTTCCGTGCGGCCGGAGAAAATCTCGCGGGTGACTGTGAATTCCTTGCCGAGCGTGGCGGCGAGATAGTCCTTCAGGCCGCCGGGGAAATGGAACACGGCCTTTTCGGGGATTTCGCCGCCGGCCGGCACCATGCCGGGATCGCAGCTCCAGCGGATTTCGACGCCGCCGAAGAGATAGGCCTTGGAACGGGCCATGCGGAAGATGCGGGCCGGTTCGAATTTCGCGTGATCGCCAAAGATTTGCGGATCGGGATGGAAACGAACGCGGGTGCCGCGACGGTTGTGCACGTCGCCCAGCTCTTCCAGCGGACCGATCGGCAGGCCGCGCGAGAAACGCTGGCGGTAAAGCTTGCGGTTACGGGCCACTTCCACTTCGAGAAGATCGGAGAGCGCATTGACCACGGAAACACCGACGCCGTGCAGGCCGCCCGATGTTTCGTAAGCCTTGCCGTCGAATTTGCCGCCAGCATGCAGCTTGGTCATGATGACTTCGAGCGTCGACTTGCCGGGCACCTGCGGGTGGTTCTCGACCGGGATGCCGCGGCCATTGTCGGTGACCGTCAGGAAACCTTCGGCGTCGAGATGGACCTCGATGAAATTGGCGTGGCCGGCGACGGCCTCGTCCATGGAGTTGTCGATGACTTCGGCGAACAGGTGGTGCAGCGCCTTCTCGTCGGTGCCGCCAATATACATGCCGGGACGCATGCGCACCGGTTCCAGCCCTTCGAGCACGCGGATCGAGGACGCGCCGTAGTCGTCACCGGATGGTGATACGGGGGCGGGCGGCGTCACGGCCGCAACGGCTGCGGGTTTCGGCTGCACATTCGCGTTGGCGGGCACGTTGGCGGCCGCGGTCACCGGCGTCTTTGCGGTGTCCTCGTTCGTTTCCGTATCGCTGTTTCGTGCTGCCGGAAGACCGGAGAAGAGATCGTTGCTGTCGTCCATCATGTCCAAAGTTCAAAAGCGTGTGTCAGAATTTCGCCATGCGAATCATTATGCCAGTAGCGTCAATCATAACGCCAAACGCGGTTCCCGTCCGATTTGAAGTAGCCCCGTCTGGCAGATGCGGCGCATCCTATGCCACGATTGTGTCAGGGTTTCGCAACAGGAGGATTGCGCTGGCGAGGTTGCAATGGCAAGTCTCGCAGCCACGAATGAACGGTTAGCCAAGGCATGTCCACAGCTCATTTCACGTTTTGTACTCTTTTCAGCCTGACTGTTGCGGCCATGCCGGTTGCAGCCTTCGCCTCCGACGGGCCGTTGCGGCCGTTCAAGGATGAGCTGTTTTCCGCCCAGACGGTGCTTTCCACGGCCGATGGCGGCGCTTCAGAAGTCGTCGACTATCAGGAGATGCGCGATATCAACGGCCGCGACGAGGTGCCCGAGCGGCGGGTGAAAGGGCAATATGTCGATATGACGCCGAAGAAGGCGCAGGCGCTGGAAAGTGTTTCCGTTGAGGGCAGGGCGCTTGAGGTCGGCCGCGTCGGGCCGGCGAGCGGGCAGGCCTTCACCGTCATCTTCATTCACGGGCGCGGCGGCGACCGGCGGCTCGGCATGAACGATTATACGTTCGGCGGCAATTTCAACCGGCTGAAAAATCTGGCCGTCGCCAATGGCGGCACCTATTATGCGCCGAGCGTGCGATCTTTCGATGAGAACGGCGTTGCCGATATCGCGGCGCTGATTGCCGATGCGGCCAAAAAATCGGGCGGCAAGCCTGTCGTGCTGACCTGCGCCTCGATGGGCAGTTTCATCTGCTATGGCATCAGCCGCGACAAGGTTGCGGTCGCCAATCTCAAGGGTATGGCGATCCTCGGCGGTGCGGTCGATCCGGATTTTCCGAAAAGCGCCTTTGCCAGGGCGAAGAAGCCGGTCTGGTTCACCCATGGCAGCGCCGATAAGGTCTATTCTGCTGATCAGCAGGCCACGATCTTCCGTTCCTTGCTGAAGGCCGGCGAGCCGGCGCGGTTCACGCGGTATGAGACCGGCAGCCACGGCACACCGGTGCGCATGACCGACTGGCGGGCGGTTTTGAACTGGATTTTGAGCCGCTGAGGCCTCGATTTGGGTCAGTAACAGCAAATTTTTAGAAATTGCCCGTCGTTTTGAACCTTTAGGCCGCTTTTTTGTACCATTTGTTGCCGGCTGAGGTTAAAGGAATATCCCGGGATTTCCGGCAGTGTTTCTGTCGCGATTATGGGCCGTGATACGGCTGAGGGAAGGGGCGCCGCCACGGGCGGCCTCAAGACAAAGGGAATGGGATACGCATGACGCCGAATGTTCGACCGCTTGTTGCCGGAAACTGGAAGATGAACGGCACCCGTGCCTCGCTCGATCAGATCAAGGCCATGGCAGAGGGCGTCAAGGGCGCGCTGTCCGAAAAGGTGGATGCGCTGATCTGCCCGCCCTCGACATTGCTCTACGTCTCAACGGCGCTGTGCGATGACAGCCCGCTGATGATCGGCGCGCAGGATTGCCACCAGAACGCATCGGGCGCCCATACCGGCGATATTTCCGCCGAGATGATCGCCGACTGCTTCGGCACCCATGTCATCGTCGGCCATTCCGAGCGCCGCACCGACCATGCCGAGACCGATCATCTGGTGCGCGCCAAGGCCATTGCCGCCCATCAGGCCGATCTCATCGCCATCGTCTGCATCGGCGAAACCGCGGATGAGCGCAAGGCGGGCCAGACGCTCGATATCCTCAAGCGCCAGCTCGCCGGCTCCCTGCCGGATGAGGCGACCGCCGAAAATACCGTCATCGCCTATGAGCCCGTCTGGGCGATCGGCACGGGCCTGACACCCACCGTGGACGATGTGCGTGAGGCCCATGCCTTCATGCGCGACGAACTCGTCAAGCGCTTCGGCGACGCCGGCAAGACCATGCGCATCCTCTATGGTGGCTCGGTAAAGCCCGCCAATGCGCTGGAACTGATGGGCGTCGAGAACGTGGATGGCGCGCTGATCGGCGGCGCGAGCTTGAAAGCTTCAGACTTCCTGTCCATCTATGCGGCATACGAGCAACTGACGGCCTGAGACAGGTTTTCCTGTTACAGATGGCGGGAAAGGGGCTTGGAATAAGCCTTCGCCTCATGTAAAGAGCCGCGAAACCTTCTTTGTAGTGCTCCGCGCGGGGCATGGAATGGATTGTCATGCAGACCGTTTTGATTGTTATTCACCTCATGATCGTGCTGGCGCTTGTCGGCGTGGTCCTGATCCAGCGCTCCGAAGGCGGCGGCCTCGGTATCGGCGGCGGTTCGGGCTTCATGTCCGCGCGCGGAACGGCCAATGCGCTGACGCGCACCACGGCGATCCTTGCCGCGCTGTTCTTCGCGACCTCGCTCGGCCTCGGTCTCCTGACGCGCTACGAATCGCGCCCGACCGACATTCTGAACCGTATTCCGGCCACGCAGGGCCAGGGTAACGGCATTCTCGATACGCTCGGCCCGGCGACGACGCCGTCGACGCCCGCTCCGGCTGAGAATGGCGTTCCGACCAATGGTGCAGCCGCCCCGGCTCAGACGACCCCGGCTCCGGCCGCTTCCGGCACGGCCGCTCCGGCCCCGGCGCAGCCAGCCGATCCGAACGCAGTTCCGACCGGTCAATAAGCCCGGTTTTGATTTAACGCTCCGGCAGGCCAAAAGCCTGCCGGTTTTCTTTTGTTCGCATTCCGGCCTGACCCATCGCAAATTCGTCAACAGCGAATTTTCGAAAGCATGAAATTTGGGCTGGCGGAATCAGAGGTAAAAAGGTATCCGGTGAATCCCATGGCGCGATATGTATTCATCACAGGCGGCGTGGTCTCCTCTCTAGGCAAGGGCATCGCTGCGGCAGCACTCGGAGCTTTGTTGCAATCCCGTGGTTATCGGGTGCGGCTTCGTAAACTCGACCCCTATCTGAACGTCGATCCCGGCACCATGAGCCCGACACAGCACGGCGAAGTGTTCGTGACTGACGACGGTGCCGAGACGGACCTCGACCTTGGCCACTATGAACGCTTTACCGGGCGTTCGGCCACCAAGACCGACAACATCACCACCGGTCGCATCTATAAAAACATCATCGACAAGGAACGGCGCGGCGACTATCTCGGCGCAACCGTTCAGGTCATTCCGCATGTTACCAACGAGATCAAGGATTTCGTGATTGAAGGCAATGACGATTACGACTTCGTCATCTGCGAAATCGGCGGCACGGTGGGTGACATCGAGGCGATGCCGTTCATGGAAGCGATCCGCCAGCTCGGCAACGACCTGCCGCGCGGCACGGCGATCTATCTTCACCTGACGCTGATGCCCTATATTCCGGCAGCTGGCGAATTGAAGACCAAGCCGACCCAGCATTCCGTGAAGGAACTGCAGGCGCTCGGCATTCACCCCGACATTCTGCTCGTGCGTGCCGACCGGGAAATTCCGGAAGCGGAACGCCGCAAGCTTTCGCTGTTCTGCAATGTGCGTCCTTCCGCCGTCATCCAGGCGCTGGATGTGGCGAATATCTATGACGTGCCGATTGCCTACCACAAGGAAGGCCTCGATTCGGAAGTGCTGGCCGCTTTCGGCATCGAGCCGGCGCCCAAGCCGCGTCTGGAGCCCTGGGAAGAGGTCTGCAACCGCATCCGCACGCCGGAAGGCGAGGTAACGATTGCGATCGTCGGCAAATATACCGGCCTCAAGGATGCCTACAAGTCGCTGATCGAGGCGCTGCATCACGGCGGTTTTGCCAATCGCGTCAAGGTCAAGCTGGAATGGATCGAGTCCGAGGTCTTCGAAAAGGAAGATCCGACGCCCTATCTCGAAAAGGTCAACGGCATTCTGGTGCCCGGCGGCTTCGGCGAGCGCGGTTCGGAAGGCAAGATCATGGCGGCGCAGTTCGCGCGTGAGCGCAACGTGCCCTATTTCGGCATCTGCTTCGGCATGCAGATGGCGGTCGTGGAAGCGGCCCGTCATCTGGCCGGCATCGAAAATGCCTCTTCGACCGAATTCGGTCCGACGTCCGAGCCGGTCGTCGGCCTCATGACCGAATGGGTCAAGGGCAACGAGCTGGAGAAGCGCTCCTCCAAGGGCGATCTCGGCGGCACGATGCGTCTCGGCGCCTACAAGGCGGCGCTGAAGAAAGACACCAAGATTGCCGAAATCTACGGCATCACGGATATTTCCGAGCGCCACCGTCACCGCTATGAGGTGAATGTGGATTACAAGGACCGGCTGGAAGAATGCGGCCTGGTCTTCTCGGGCATGTCTCCGGATGGCGTCCTGCCGGAAACGGTGGAATATCCCGATCACCCGTGGTTCATCGGCGTTCAGTACCACCCGGAACTGAAGAGCCGCCCGCTCGACCCGCATCCGCTGTTCGCGAGCTTCGTCGAAGCTGCGGTGGAGCAGAGCCGGTTGGTTTGATAGATTTTAGGAAAAGGGCCGCAAAAAGCGGCCCTTTTTGCAAGGTTCAAAGGTCAAAAACTTAATCGTGGTTTGGTGCATGGCGATTTGCATGCTCGTGGCATGTACGGTCAGCCTCTATTTACCGCGATCGCTGCGATGAACACCGACTTCGCAGGCGCCTCTGGCGGAAAACTCTGTAAGCTTATCGCTACAATGCCAGATCGAACCTTTCGGTTGTCATAAGTGTCTAGCCGCCAGTTTTTGAGATTCCAGCTTGTGTTCGTGTTTTTGAAGCGTCGTCCAACGTGCTTTTCGGGCTCGCCGAGCGACGCGCTTTTTGCAAGTGAAGTCAGATCGGAAGTTAGTCGATCTGAGACCGCGTTAGAGACAAGCGACGTCTTGAGCGAACAATAGGTAACGTTTCCACCCTTGCCACTCTCGCTTTCTACTTTGACGATTGTCTTGCCGCCATCTGTTGAGAAGAGCTTTTTTAATTTGATTGAATCTGAGCCGATGTCTTCTCTCGCGAGTGGCGCGCTCTGAGGTGATGCAATCACCCAAGCTTTGCTGGAAGGAGATGCGCGACCTTCGCGGCAGACTTCATTGAAGGCTGAAATCACATCTACCACAGGCAGATGTGCCTTGGTTCTTTCTTCTGAGAATACCGGGCTTGCAGTGACAACAGCCGCCAAAAATCCCAGAGCAGGCAGTTTTAATATTAAAGACATTAGACCGAAGCACCCTTCGTTAAACAAAACGGGCCCGAAGGCCCGTTCTGCATTCTACCAAAATCCAAACCGATTACTTCGGCCCGATCATGTTTTCCGGGCGCACATACTGGTCGAACTCCTCGTTGGTGAGGTATCCGCCGCCGACGGCCTCGTCGCGCAGCGTCGTGCCGTTCTTGTGCGCGGTCTTGGCGATCTTGGCGCAGATGTCATAGCCGAGCTTGCTGTTCAGCGCCGTCACCAGCATCAGCGAGTTCTCGACGCCCTTCCGGATGTTGTCTTCGCGGGCCTCGATGCCGACGACGCAATTGTCGGTGAAGGAGACGGCCGCGTCGCCCAGAAGCTGGACCGACTGCAGGAAGTTGTAGGCCATCATCGGGTTATAGACGTTGAGCTCGAAGTGACCCTGCGAACCGGCGAAGGACAGTGCTGCATTGTTGCCGAATATGTGGGCGCAGACCTGCGTCAGCGCTTCCGACTGGGTGGGGTTGACCTTGCCGGGCATGATCGACGAGCCGGGTTCGTTTTCCGGCAGCGACAATTCGCCGAGACCGGCGCGCGGGCCGGAGCCGAGGAAGCGGATGTCGTTGGCGATCTTGAACAGCGCAGCAGCGGCCGCATTGATCGCGCCATGCGAGAAGACCATGGAATCGTGCGAGGCGAGCGCCTCGAACTTGTTCGGCGCGGTCACGAAGGGCAGGCCGGTGATCTTGGAGATTTCCTCGGCGACCTTTTCGGCAAAGCCGATGGGAGCGTTGAGGCCCGTGCCGACGGCGGTGCCGCCCTGTGCGAGCTTGGAGAGCGCGGGCAGGGTGGTTTCGATATTGGCGATGGCCGAGGCGACCTGCGCGGCGTAGCCGGAGAATTCCTGGCCGAGCGTCAGCGGCGTTGCATCCTGCGTGTGGGTGCGGCCGATCTTGATGATCTTTTCGAACTGCTTGACCTTGGCTTCCAGCGCCTTGTGCAGGTGCTTGAGGCTCGGCAACAGGTGGTGAACGATCTCTTCCACGCAGGCGATGTGCATCGCGGTGGGGTAGGTGTCGTTCGAGGACTGGCTCATATTAACGTGGTCGTTGGGATGAACCGGCTTCTTGGTGCCCATTTCGCCGCCGAGCATCTCGATTGCGCGGTTTGAAATCACCTCATTGGCGTTCATGTTGGACTGGGTGCCGGAGCCGGTCTGCCAGACGACGAGCGGGAAATGCTCGGTCAGCTTGCCGTCGATGACTTCCTGCGCGGCGGCAATGATGGCGTCACCGACCTTGGGGTCGAGGCCTGCCAGCGCCATGTTGGCACGTGCGGCTGCCTGCTTGACGATGCCGAGCGCGCGAACGACAGAGGCGGGCTGCTTTTCCCAGCCGATCTTGAAGTTGCCGAGCGAGCGCTGCGCCTGCGCGCCCCAATAGCGATCGGCCTGAACTTCAATGGGTCCAAATGTATCGGTTTCCGTCCGTGTGGCTGTCATCAATCTTGCCTTTTTACTCGTTTTCCTCCGCCAAAACGGCGCCTTCGCCCGCCTTGCGCGGCCGATATATAGAATCATCGCGCCGGCAATGAAAGCGCTGCAATGCAGCGGAGGCAGATATTTCCCGCCGCGCAAAAGCGATTTCGCCGTATGGCGCGGCGCGGGATGAAAAAGGCGCCGGCGTGTCATTTTTACTACGACGCGAAATGGCCGGAAAACCGGGCTTTCCGGGGTGCCCGGAAGGTCTGGCGGGGCAGGGCAAAGTGAATGAAATAAATGGAAATTTAACCATTCTCGCCAATTCTGGAAATTACGTTTTTACGGCTTTGGCTGTATCATAAGGTTCATTTCGGCACGGTTGTGGGCTTTTTCGCGTTTTCTTTTCAACGGGCCGTCGATCGGCTAGACAGGCATGAAACTGATGCCCGCCCTTTCGCTGGCGGTGCTGGGTGCTACGAGGATCAAATTGCAAGTCACATCTGGAAAAACATCGGCAGCACTGGTGCTGGCTCTCGGTCTTTCCGTTTCCACCGCTCTTCCCGGCAGCGCCGGTGCGGTAACGCTGATGGACCTCTTGCGCGGCGGCCCTGGCAAGATCGCGCGCGATCGCGGTGAGTTGCCGCCGGCCGGCATCGTCACCTCGCCCCCCGGATCGAGTGCCGGCCAAAGTGCCGATGCTTCCGATCCCGAGCCGCTGCCGCGTGTTTCCGGCCCGCGTTATTACGACTACAAGGCGGATACGGCCCGTGCGGTGAACACGGTGAATTTCGGTGAAGGCCTTGCCAATCTGAAATTCAGCGCCACCCCCGAGATCGCCAAGGCGCTGGAAGCCTATTACGGCGCCGGCGGCAAGACGCTCTGGATTTCGGAAGGCGAGCTGACCGCGCGCGCCAATGCTGTCATCGCCTTTCTCGAGACGGTCGGAGAAAGCGGTCTCGATCCGGCCGATTACAGCATTTCGCCACCGGCAAAGGATGTGACGGCCAGCATCAGTAACGCTTCCAGTGCGGCTGCGACCGGTACGCCGGTGGAGACGGCCTCGGCGCCCGTGTCCGACGCCTATCAGCGGGCGCAGATGCAGTTCGAGCTGGCGCTTTCCGCCAAGGTTCTCGCCTATGTGCAGGATACGGCCCGTGGCCGTGTCGATCCGAACCGGCTCTCCGGCTATCACGATTTCAAGCGCAAGACGGTGAACCTCGCACCCGTGCTGAAGCTTGCGGGCCTGAGCCCCGATGTCGCCGCCTATCTGCGCAGCCGCGAACCGTCGAGCGCCGAATATCTGGCGCTGAAGGCGGAGCTTGCCCGCCTGCGCGGTGAGGGCGATGCGGCGCATGTCGTCCGCGTTCCTGCCGATCTGGTGCTGAAGCCCGGCAACAGCAGCGCGGACATGGCCAATGTCGTCAAGGCCATCGAACATCGCGCTTCGCCCGCCTTCAAGGCCGAGCATGCCGCGACCATTTCCGCTTACCAGCAGACGCCGGATTATACGCCCGATCTCGTCGATCTGGTGAAGGCGTTCCAGAGCGAAAACGGCCTGAAACCCGATGGCGTGATCGGCCGCGCCACCGTGCGCGCCATGGTCGGCGAAAGCAATGACGCGAAGATTGCCAAGGTGCAGGTGGCGATGGAGCAGGTCCGCTGGCTGCCGGCCGATCTCGGCCAGCGTTATGTCTTTATCAACCAGCCCGCCTTCATGGCCTATTACCACAATGATGGCGTGGAACAGTTCGGCATGAAGGTGGTCGTCGGCTCCAAGGCCAACCAGACCTATTTCTTCCAGGACGAAATCCAGACCGTCGAGTTCAACCCCTATTGGGGCGTGCCGCAGTCGATCATCGTCAACGAGATGCTGCCGAAGCTGCGCCGCGATCCGTCCTATCTCGACCGGCTGGGCTACGAAGTGCAGGTGGGCGGTCGTGCCGTCTCCTCCACCAGCGTCAACTGGTACGGCTCCACCAACGCCGTTTCCGTACGCCAGCCGCCGAGCAGCGACAATGCGCTGGGCGACCTGAAAATCCTGTTCCCCAATGCGCATGCCATCTACATGCATGACACGCCCGCCAAGAGCTTCTTCAACCGCGACATGCGGGCGCTGAGCCACGGCTGTATCCGTCTGGTCGATCCGCGCCGCATGGCCGCCGCCGTTCTCGGCACCAGCGTCGACAAGGTTGGCGAGCAGATCGCATCCGGCAAGAACCGCGCCGTGCAGGTGCCGGAGAAGGTTCCGGTCTATGTGGCCTACTTCACCGCCTGGCCGGACAAGGACGGCAAGGTGCTGTTCTTCGACGATGTCTATGACCGCGACAGCTATGTGCAGAAGGCGTTCGCCGTGACGACGAAGGCGCGGGCTGCGTCGATCTGATTAGGACAGCATCAAGAAAAAAAGCGCCGGAGACGGCGCTTTTTTGTTTTGGAGACCGGCCTCCCATTTCAGGCCGCAGCGGCGCCCTTGCTAATCAGTTTCTCGAAGAGCGCCGGCGTCAGCGCAGTGAAATCGTCGATCACGACATCCGGTTCGAGTTCAACCATCGGCACATCCGAATAACCGAAAGTGACGCCAATCGACGGGACGGCGGCGTTCTTTGCCGCGAGAATGTCGTTGATGCTGTCGCCGACCATGATGGAGCGCTGGACGTCGCCGCCGGCTTTTTCGATGGTGCCGAGAATATGGCGGGCATCCGGCTTGCGGAAGGAGAAGGTGTCGCCGCAGGTGATGGCGGCGAAATAGCGTGTCAGCCCGAGTTCTTCGAGCAGCGGCAGAGCGAGGATTTCAGTCTTGTTGGTGCAGACGGCGAGCGTGATGCCGGCTTCCGACAGCGCATCCAACGTGTTGATGATGCCGGGATAGGGGCGGCTTTCGCCGGGCATTTCGGCGCGGTAATGAGTGATGAAGCGCTCATAGAGCGGCTCGATTTCGGCTTCCGGCAGTTCCGTCTCGCGAAGCGCGAAGGCGCGCTTGATCATGACCCGCGCGCCCTGGCCGACGAGGTGGGTCAGGTCGTCATAGGTGACGGGAGCAAGCCCGGCTGCGGCGATAGTGTGGTTGAGGCTCGAGACCAGATCGGCAGCGGTATCGACCAGCGTGCCGTCGAGATCGAAAATGGCGAGCGGGGAGAGCGGGCGGGATGTCACGGGAACTGGCCTCTCGGGAATGCGTGTAACTGATGTATCGGTGCTTTCATTCCCGCCAAGCCTAGGCAAACGGGCCTGTCTTTGCAACCGCGTCACAACGTTCTGTTCGTTGGCTTGAAAAAGGCTTTCGTTTGGCTTTCGACCCGTGTAAACAGCACGGCGACGACAAAGTTACCGGAGTTTCAGGCACATGGATGCCCGCCAGATGAAGATCAAGGCCGCCGAGGCCGCATTGTCCCACGTACAGGATGGGATGAGGCTCGGTATCGGCACGGGTTCGACGGCCGAGGAATTCGTCAGGCTTCTGGCCGAAAAGGTCGCCGCCGGTCTGAAAGTCGAGGGCGTACCGACATCCGAGCGCACCGCGCGCCTGTGTGTCGAGCTTGGCGTGCCGCTGAAATCGCTGGATGAATTGCCGGAACTGGATTTGACCATCGACGGTGCGGATGAGGTCGATCATGCGCTGCGTCTCGTCAAGGGTGGCGGCGGCGCGCTGCTGCGCGAAAAGATCGTTGCGGCGGCATCCGCCCGCATGATCGTGATCGCCGACCAGAGCAAGGTGGTGGAGACGCTGGGCGCCTTTCCGCTGCCCATCGAAATCAACCCGTTCGGCCAGGTGGCGACGCGTATCGCCATCGAAAAACTGGCGTCGCGTTCCGGGCTTTCCGGCACGCTGACGATGCGTTCTTCCGGCGACGGCGCCTTCATGACGGATGGCGGACACCTTATTCTCGACGCATCTTTTGGCCGTATTCCTGATGCAGAAGCGCTAGCACGCGAGCTGAACACGATTCCCGGTGTCGTCGAGCACGGACTTTTCATAAATTTGGCATCGCTTGCCATTATCGCGGGTCCTGAAGGCGCCCGCGTGATGCAGGCAGTATAACAGGAGCGAGATTTTCATGGTCAAACTAGCGGGACTGGGCAAAGCTGCCGCTGCTTCGATCCTCATTTCCGGCATCGTGTTCGGTACTGCCGCACGCGCTCAGGAAATTTCGGAAGCGCATATCGCTGCCGCACGGCAGGCGATTACCTCTCTTGGCGTTACCGACCGTTTCGACGACATTCTGCCGGGTCTGGCGGAGCGTCTGAAGGCCGAACTCATTCAGGCTTCGCCGAACGTTCAGGACGCGATCACCGAGACTGTTGACGCGAAGGCTCTTGAGCTTGCGCCGCGCCGCGCCGATCTGGAGCGCGAAGCAGCGCTCACCTATGCGCGCGCCTTCACCGTCGAAGAGCTGAACGCCATTTCCACCTTCTACAGCAGCGAAGCCGGCAAGAAGCTTCTGAAGGACGGCCCGATCGCCACGCGCGAACTGATGAAGGCCGCCGACATCTGGGCAGCCGGCATCAACCGCGACCTCAACGCTTCCAGCATGTCGGAACTGCAGAAGGTTGCCGGCGCCGATCTGAAGCCGCTTCCGGCCGATCAGAACGCCACCGGTGGCGCTCCGGCGGCTCCCAAGCCCTGATTGAACAGGGAGAGCATCGGGCCGGAACGTGTGAAGCGGTTTCCGGAAAATCCGACGCTCGGGCAAAAAGGCCTATCTTCAGAAATATTCAAAGCCCGGCCGCAAGACCGGGCTTTTCATTTGTGCGTCGCAGCACCTATATGTGCCGTGAATGCGCCGCCGCCCGTCTCGAGGCTGATGGCGGCGGTTTTGATCAGGGGTTTTGACTATGACAGCTTATGACTACGATCTTTTCGTCATCGGTGGCGGCTCCGGCGGCGTGCGCAGCGGCCGCGTGGCGGCCTCGCTCGGCAAGCGCGTGGGGATTGCTGAAGAATACCGCTATGGCGGCACATGCGTCATCCGCGGCTGCGTGCCGAAGAAGCTGTTCGTTTATGCCTCGCAATTCCCTGAGCATTTCGAGGATTCGGAAGGATTCGGCTGGAGCGTCGGCGAGCGCAGCTTCGACTGGAAGAAGCTGATCGCGGCGAAGGACAAGGAAATCACCCGTCTCGAAGGGCTCTACCGCAAGGGTCTGGAAAACGCCAAGGCCGATATTTTCGACAGCCGGGCGGAACTGGTCGATGCCCATACCGTGAAGCTGACGAAAACCGGCGAGACCTTCACCGCCGAGCGTATCGTGATTGCCGTTGGCGGCGCGCCGAACGAGCACAAGGCGCTGCCCGGTCATGAGCTGACGATCTCGTCCAACGAGGCTTTCGACCTGGAAGAACTGCCGAAATCGATCCTGATTGCCGGCGGCGGTTATATCGCTGTGGAATTCGCCAATATCTTCCATGGGCTCGGCGTCGAAACGACCCTGATCTATCGCGGCAAGGAAATCCTGTCGCGGTTCGATCAGGACATGCGCAAAGGCCTGCATGAAGCGATGGAGGCCAAGGGCATCCGCATCCTTCTGGAAGATATCATCGAGGAAGTCAGCAAGGATGGTACCGGCGGCTTTGTGGCCCGCACCAAGCAGGGCGCCTCGCTGCATGTCGGCCTGGTCATGCTGGCGCTCGGCCGCGATCCGAACACCAAGGGGCTGGGTCTGGAAAATGCCGGTGTGAAGGTGGATGCGCGGGGTGCGATCATCGTCGACGATTATTCGCGCACGAATGTGCCGAACATCTTCGCGCTGGGCGACGTCACCGACCGGGTACAGCTGACGCCGGTGGCGATCCATGAGGCCATGTGCTTTATCGAAACCGAATACAAGAACAACCCGACCAAGCCGGATCACGAACTGATCGCGACGGCGGTGTTCTCGCAGCCGGAAATCGGCACTGTCGGTCTTTCGGAAGAGGAAGCGGGCAAGAAGTATCCGGAGCTGGAAGTTTATCGCGCCCAGTTCCGCCCGATGAAGGCGACGTTGTCCGGCCGTCAGGAAAAGACGATCATGAAGCTGATCGTCAATGCCGCCGACCGCAGGGTTGTCGGCGCGCATATTCTCGGCCATGAGGCAGGCGAGATGGCGCAGCTTCTCGGCATCACGCTGAAAGCCGGCTGCACCAAGGATGATTTCGACCGCACAATGGCGGTTCATCCCACAGCCGCCGAAGAGCTGGTGACGATGTATTCGCCGAGCTATCGCGTCGTGAATGGCGAGCGTGTGTAACGCCGGTACAGGCGTGATATAATCGCCGCCCACATCAGCCTGCCGCCCTTTGAAAGCGAAGTTTTCGAATGGCGGCGGGGTTGTTAAATCGTTTGAATTGACTTTTGTGCGTCTGGAGCGCTCAAAACGGGCAGAATGAGCCGGATGGCTCAGGGATCGGCTATGCAAAGCCGATGCTTGGAGCTATAAGCCGCTCAATTTTTCGAGGCGGCCGCGCGACGTCGCGCGGGCGAGAAAAGGGTGAGAACATGGCACAGAATTGGACCCCCGGCAGCTGGCGGCAGAAACCGATCCAGCAGGTTCCCGAATATCCGGATGCGGCAGCGCTTGCGGCAACGGAAGCCACGCTTGCGACCTATCCGCCCCTGGTCTTTGCCGGTGAAGCCCGCCGCCTGAAGAAGCAGCTTGCCAATGTGGCGGAAGGCAACGCCTTCCTGCTGCAGGGCGGCGATTGCGCCGAAAGCTTCGCCGAACATGGCGCGGACAATATCCGCGACTTCTTCCGCGCGTTCCTGCAGATGGCCGTCGTGCTCACCTATGGCGCGCAGCTGCCCGTCGTGAAGGTCGGTCGCATTGCCGGTCAGTTCGCCAAGCCGCGCTCTTCCAACGTGGAAGCGCAGGATGGCGTGACGCTGCCGTCTTACCGCGGCGACATCATCAACGGCATCGAATTCAACGAAGGTTCGCGCATTCCGAACCCGGAGCGCCAGCTTGACGCCTACCGCCAGTCGGCGGCGACGCTGAACCTGCTCCGCGCTTTCGCGATGGGCGGTTACGCCAACCTTGAAAACGTTCACCAGTGGATGCTCGGCTTCATCAAGGACAGCCCGCAGGCGGACCGTTACCGCAAGCTGGCCGACCGTATTTCCGAGACCATGGATTTCATGAAGGCGATCGGGATCACGGCGGAGAGCAATCCGAGCCTGCGCGAGACCGACTTCTTCACCAGCCATGAGGCGCTGCTTCTCGGCTACGAAGAGGCGCTCACCCGCGTCGATTCCACCTCCGGCGACTGGTACGCCACCTCGGGCCACATGATCTGGATCGGCGACCGCACGCGTCAGCTCGACCATGCGCATGTGGAATATTTCCGTGGCATCAAGAACCCGATCGGCCTGAAGTGCGGCCCGTCGCTGACGCCCGACAATCTGATCGAGCTGATCGATGCGCTGAACCCGGCGAACGAGGCCGGCCGCCTGACGCTGATTTGCCGTTTCGGCCATGACAAGGTGGCGGACAGCCTGCCGAAGCTCATCCGCGCTGTCGAGAAGGAAGGCCGCAAGGTCGTCTGGTCCTGCGATCCGATGCATGGCAACACGATCACGCTCAACCACTACAAGACGCGTCCGTTCGAGCGCATCCTGTCGGAAGTCGAGAGCTTCTTCCAGATCCACCGCGCCGAAGGCACGCATCCGGGCGGCATCCATATCGAGATGACCGGCAAGGACGTGACGGAATGCACGGGCGGCGCGCGCGCCGTGACGGCGGATTCGCTGTCCGACCGTTACCACACCCATTGCGATCCGCGCCTCAATGCCGATCAGGCTCTGGAACTGGCCTTCCTGCTGTCCGAGCGCATGAAAAGCGGCCGCGATGAGAAGCGTCTGGCAATCGCCAACGCCTGATCTGACACCATAAACAAAAAAGCCGCCGGGAGACCTTCCGGCGGCTTTTTCATGCGCGGCGCTGAATTATTGCACCAGCGCCGGCTGCTGGCAACGAACATCCGTGACATGCACATCGGCTTCGCCGATCTTGACGCCGAGAACCAGAAGCACGTTGTAGAGCAGCTGATCGACCGGAGCGGTGACTGCCGCAAGCGTGTTGGCAAGCGCCGACTGAATGCCCGCCAGACCTCCCAAATCCAGGTTGAGGAAGAGAAGCCTGATATCCAGGTTGAGGTTCTTCAGCAGTGAACTGACAAGAGTGGTGACGGTGTCCTTGGTGGAGACACTCTTGATCTTGGCCTGGGTGATGTCGGACTGCGTGAAGGTCAGCTTGGTCTTGGTCATGTTGGTGGCGTTGATGAGGGCGCTGCCATTGATGGCGAGCAGCGCCGAATCCACGATTGCGGCCTTGGTGACGCGCGGGTCCCTGCCGAAATTGGCAAAAGCCGTGGTATCGACATTGCCAAGGGCGATTTCGACGATGCCGGGAACGACCTCGACATCGACGGTGCCCTGTCCGCCGCCCGTGCAGCGAATATCGGCAAGCCGCGCTTCGGCATGGGCGACTTCCACATAAAGCGGGAGATTGACCTTGAGGCCGGCAATGGCCTGAAGCCCGTCCACCACGACACTGACCGCAAGACGGGTCTGTGCGGTACGCACCACGGTGCCCTGACCGCCAACGGCGAGCGACGGCGTTTCGACCGGCGGTTCACCGATGGCGAGCGTTGCCTTGACCGAGGCGAGACCGAGAAGATTGGCGTTGATATTAAGCCCCAGCTGGTTGCCGCCATTGCCCGCCACGGCGGCGGCATTGATGAGATCGAAGACGCCGGCGGTGACCTTGAGGTTTTCGCCCGTACCGATCAGCTTGTCCGAGAACGGGCCGAGATTGAGGATTTCCTCGAGCTTGATCTTGACGTTGCTTTTGTTGACGGTTTTTTGCAGCGTATTCAAAATGTTGACGACCGCCGGCTGCAAGCCTGTGGTTTTCGTCAGTACGTCGAGGAATTTTCCGTAGCTGATTTCCGTCTTCAGAACATCCTTATAGGTGCCGGCGGTGAGGTTGAGATCGATGGCCAGCGCCTCGACGATCTTCAGCGCATTGACATCGGCGGCGAGAAGCGCCTGATAATCCATGAGTTTCAATGAAACCGTGGTGCCGAGCAGACCGCCGAGCAGGCTGTTGAGAATTCCCTCATCGAGGCTGGCGAGCCGCGATCCCACCGAAAATGCCGCGATCCTTTGGGACGAGGCCGTTCCGACCGCCGAGACCTTTGGCGGCTTGGTGAAGGCGGAAGCGAAGAATATCTGGCCCTGTTCGACGATGTTCACCTTTATCGCATTGGTGGGCAGGGCGTTATCGACGAAACGCTGGCCGACCGGGATTGTCGCATCCGGCTCGTAATGACCCTTGATGACCTCGGCATAACCCTTGCTGTTGGCGAATTCATTCAGCGGGTCGAAGGGCTGCAGGCCCTTTTCGGTCAAAAGGCCCTGGGCCGTCCTGACACCGAGATCCATGCCATTGAGGGCGAAATATTGCTGAACCGCCTTTTCGGCGTCCGTGGCGTTGGCTGCCGCCGATATGGCTGCGAGATCGGCGGTTTGCTGCAATTGCCGTTTCTGCAATGTCAGATAACCGTAGTCGACGCCGAGCGCCAATATGCCGATGAAGAGCGGTGCGGTGAGCCCCGCCGAAATGGCGATGTTGCCCGTTTTATCCTTGAGGAAGCGGGGAAGCAGGGAATGAATATCTCGCATGTCATGCTCCTCCGATCCGGATGGTGGAAAAACGCCGGATGACCGGCTCGGGCAGGGTGTAGCTGTAGAGGCTCCAGATCGGCAGATCGCGGGCGTCATATTCGACCTTCACCGTGAACTGGTTGGCATTGGCGGGATCCGTCGCGACATTGACGGTGAAGCGACTCTTGTCCATGAAGGCGTAGCTGAGGTCGCTTTTGGTGACGAAATCCCGGGCAAGCTGCTGGCGCTCGGTCGTGTTGAGGCCGGCAACCGCCGTCCGTGCCGCGTCGGCGGCAATCTGCTGCACCGAATAGGCCGCCATCAGATAAATGCCGTAGGCGATCATGGTGAGCAGGACGAGAAAGAATATCGGTGCGACGATGGCGAACTCGACAGCAGACGAGCCAGATCTATCGCGAAAGAAACGCACTCCATTAAACATAAAGCACCCCCGTTCCTTCAGGCATCAAGGTTCGATGCCTTGATTTATTATTTTCGGAAATGCTAATTTATAGGTGTTAATTTTGTGTTGATGTCGCTCCTATGGGTTGCAGCTCTTCTTAAACTTTCGCGTTTACTTCAGATCAGCCGAAGCCCTTTGAAGCTGGCGTGGCCGTCCTTGCCGATGATGATGTGGTCGTGGACGGTGATGCCGAGCGGCTTTGCCGTATCGATGATGGTCTTGGTCATCTCGATATCGGCGCGCGAAGGTGTTGGGTCTCCACTTGGATGATTGTGGATTAAAATCAAGGCGGTAGATGAAAGTTCAAGGGCGCGGCGCACGACCTCGCGCGGGTAGACCGGCGTGTGATCCACGGTTCCCTGACCCTGTACCTCATCGGCGATCAGGACGTTGCGCTTGTCGAGGAACAGGACGCGGAACTGTTCGCGCGTTTCATGGGCCATGGCGGCGTGGCAATAATCGATGACCGAGGACCAGGAACCGAGCACCTGCTTGTTGCGGATCTCGCTTTTCAGCATGCGCTGGGAAACGGAGGCGACGAGCTTCAGATCGAGCGCTACGGTCTCACCCACGCCCTTCACCTCCTGCAACAACGGCAAGGGCGCGCCGAGCACGCTGCCAAGCGTTCCGAAACGGGCGATCAGGGCCTTGGCGATGGGTTTGGTATCGCGCCTCGGGATCAGCCGGAAGAGAAGAAGCTCCAGCAATTCGTAATCGGCGAGCGCCGCGTCGCCGCCATCGCGATAGCGCGCCCGCAGCCGGTCGCGATGTCCATGATAATGGGCGGCATCCGTTTCCTGTTCGACGATGGCTGCCGGCTTTTTCGCGCCGCTTCGCGATTCGGCAAAAAAGCCGCGCTCATCCGCCTCGCCGAAAAGATCGCCTTCGCCCGCCTGAAAGCCGGGAGTTGTGGAAAGATCGGCGGAAGGCGGGGCGGGGCGTTTTGCCATAGGCGGGTCTGGCCTTATGCGGGGGGAAGCGGCGGCAGGCCCGGACGGTCGAAGCCGCCGGGCGACAGTGTGAAGATTTCGCAGCCCGTGGCCGTGACGCCGACGGCATGTTCATATTGCGCGGAGAGCGACCGGTCGCGCGTTACCGCCGTCCAGCCGTCGGAAAGCACCTTCACATGCGGTTTGCCGAGATTGATCATCGGCTCGATGGTGAAGATCATGCCTTCGCGGATTTCCGGCCCTTCGTCCGGGCGGCCGTAATGCAGGATGTTCGGCGTGTCGTGGAACAGGCGTCCGACGCCATGGCCGCAGAAATCGCGCACGACAGAGCAGCGCTCCGCTTCCGCATAGGCCTGGATTGCCGCGCCGATTGCGCCGGTGCGTACGCCGGGCTTCACCGCCGCGATGCCGCGTAGCAGGCATTCATAGGTCACTTCCATCAGCCGCTCGGCAGCGCGCTTGATCTGGCCGACCGGATACATGCGGCTCGAATCGCCATGCCAGCCATCCAGCACATAGGTCACGTCGATATTGACGATATCGCCATCGCGCAGCGGCTTTTCATCCGGAATGCCGTGGCAGACAACGTGGTTGATCGAGGTGCAGACGGATTTGGTATAACCGCGATAATTCAGCGTCGCCGGCAGCGCGCCGTGGTCAGCGCCGAATTCGAAGACGAAACGGTCGATGGCGTCCGTCGTCACGCCCGGCTTGACGATTGCGGCGAGTTCATCGAGGCAGCGCGCCGTCAGCTGGCACGCCTTGCGCATCCCGTCGAAGTCCTCAGGGGTATAGAGGCGGATGACGCCGGTATTCTTGAGGGGGGCGGAGGCTGCGTCGATATAGGTGACCATCTTGGTGCTTTCTGTCTCTTTACGTCCCTGTTCATAAAACAGCCGGACGCCATTCGTCCATCTTAACCGTTCCGCTGACCGAAATTTGTGTCGGGGAAACCGCGCATTTCACCGCATAGGCCTCCACGCCGCGCGCCATCGCCCGCTGAAACGCCAGCGCATAGACGGGATCGAGATCGTCGCAGATGCGCATGCGGTCGCAATCGTCGCGCTGGATGAGATAGAGCATCACCGAACGGTAACCTGCTTCCGCAGCGTCACCCAGTTCCTCCAGATGTTTCGCGCCGCGTTTGGTGGCGGTATCAGGAAATTCGGCGAGGCCTTGCTCGCGCATGAAATGCACGTTCTTCACTTCCACATAGGCGTCCGGCCGGCCGGGTTGCGACAGCAGGAAGTCGATACGCGAATTGCGGCCATATTTCTGTTCGCGCCGGATCGTCGAATAGCCGCCAAGTTCGGGGATGCGGCCGGTGAGGATCGCTTCTTCCGCCAGCCGGTTGGGCATGCCGGTATTGATGCCGACCGTGGTGCCATCGGCCTCGACCATTTCCAGCATGTGCCGGTATTTGCGGGTGGGGCTGTCATGTTCCGACAGCCATATGCGGGAGCCCGGTGTCGTGAGCCCGCGCATGGAGCCGGTATTGGGGCAGGAGCCGGTGATCGCGGTGCCGTCTTCCAGAACAGCGTCGAACAGGAAGCGCTTGTAGCGGGCGATCAGCGTGGCGGGGGTAAGCGGGGGTGTGAAGAGCATGATGCCTTGAAGGTAAGCGTGTGTGTTTGCGGGATCTTTTTATCCCTCATCCCTGTGCTTGTCACAGGGATCCAGCCAGCCCAAGTCCTTGGGCTGAAGCGAGTCTTTCGCCTCGCAGACGCGCGTCGACTGGATTCCTGTGACGAGCACAGGAATGAGGGTGAGGGGAACGCCGGTGGAAGACACCTTTCTGTCGTGTGTGGTCATCTTTTTCACCGACATCCTACGAAAGGACATAGGTTCCCGGCGCATCGCCGAGCACGGGGCGCTTGCCGTCCTCCGGTTTTCGCGCTTTTACCTTCTCGCCATCCTGGCTTTCGATCCAGTTCTGCCAGTGCACCCACCAGGAGCCCTTATGCGGGGTGGCGGCCGCTTGCCAGCCGTCGAAGTCTCCGGCCGGTGACGGGCCTGTCCAATATTGGTATTTTTCAAGCTGCGGCGGGTTGATGACGCCGGCTATGTGGCCGGATGCGCCGAGCACGAATTCCACCGGCCCGCCGAACAGGGCGGCACCCGTGAAGACCGATTTCGCCGGGGCGATATGGTCGTCGCGGGTGGCGAGATCATAGACGGGGATTTTGATGTCGCCGAGATTGATCCGGTTGCCGGCGACCCGCATCAGCCCGCGGGCGAGATTGTTCTCGAGGTAACAATTGCGCAGATAAAACGAGTGACTGGCGGCCGTCACCCGGGTCGAATCGGAGTTCCAGTAGAGCAGGTCGAAGGGCAGGGGCTCGGCGCCGCGCAGGTAGTTATCGACCACATAGGGCCAGATGAGATCGGAGGCGCGCAGCATGTTGAAGACGGTCGCCATGATCGAACCGTCGAGATAACCGACCGCCTGCATATGCTTGTCCAGCGCGGCAAGCTGGCCTTCGTCTATGAAGACCTTGAGATCGCCGGCATGGATGAAATCGGTCTGGGCGGCCAGCAGCGTGGCGCTGCGGATGCGCTCATCGCCTTGCTGCGCATGCAGCGCCAGCGCTGAGGATAAAAGCGTGCCGCCGACGCAATAACCGATGGCGTTGATTTCTTTTTCGCCGGTCCGCTCCTCGATGGTATCAAGCGCAAAATCGATGCCTTCGCGGACGTAATCATCCCAGCCCTTGTCGGCGAGGCGGGCATCCGGGTTGATCCAGGAGACCATGAAGACGCTGTGGCCCTGCTCGAGGCACCAGCCGACGAAGGATTTCTGTGGGTTGAGATCGAGGATGTAGAATTTGTTGATCCATGGCGGCACGATCAGCAAAGGCCGTTTGAAGGCCTTCTGCGTCGTCGGCGCATAATGGATGATTTCGCAGAGCGGGCTTTTTGCCACCACCTTGCCCGGCGTGACGGCGATATTCTGGCCGATGACGAATTTGCTGTAATCGGTCTGGCGCAGTTTCAGGTGGCCATTGCCGGCCGCGACATCTTCCGCCAGTTGCGCCATGCCCTTGACGAGATTGGCGCCGCTGGAGGCGACCGTTTCGCGGAAGACCTGTGGATTGGTGAAGACGAAATTGGCCGGCGAAAGGGCCTCCGTTACCTGGCGCATGTAAAACAGCGCCTTGGTTCGGGTATGTTCGTCCAGCCCGTCTGCCTCCGTCACCATCCGGTCGGCGAAACCGACGGTGGTCTGGTAGGCCTTCAGGAGAAAATCGAAGAACGGATTAGCCTGCCAGTCGGCATCGGCAAAACGCCTGCTCCTGCGTTCCGCAGGGCCGCTTTCGGCGGGTTTTTCCGGGGCCGAATCGGCATCGCCGGAAAACTGCGCCACCGATTTCGCCCAGAGATCGTAATAGCTGGAAAGCAGATGGGTCTGCGCCTCAAGCGAGCGCTTCGGTTCGGCCATCCAGTATTCGGCGACATCGGAGAGCGTCTTGACGAGATCGGTTACCGGATCGGCGCTGGTCTGGGGAATCTCACCGCGTTCGCGCGGCGCCAGCCACTCGGATGCGGCCTTGCCGAGATTTTCGAGCGCACGGGCGATGTTGATCGCGAAGGTTTCCGGATCGCGGATCAGGTAAGCCTCGGCGGAGCTGGCGTCGAAGCCGGGCGTTTTGCCGCCCTTTTTCGTGCCCCCGCCGTCAACACCTGCCATGCACCATCCTCCACCAAATTTGTGTTTGCACATTCTGCATGAAAACGAATACAAGTTCCACCAGCAAGGGGAGGCCGCAAAGGGCCGAACCGTGGTCGAATTCGATATCGGCAGATATCCTTACAGGCGGAACATGACGATGGGCAAGCACATGGGCACATGGGGAACATATGCGGAAAATGCGGCAAGAATCGCTGTGCTTTCGCTCTCCGGCGCAATGCTCGCCGCCACACTTGCCGCCTGCAAGGCTCCGGAGCCGATCGTCGCGCCCGCCCATATGCGCCGCCCGACGGCCGAAATCGTCGGCCCGCGCCCGGTCAGCGACACTGCGGTTAGCCAGAAGCGCGACACCGGCACCTATCCCACCTTCTCGCAGCCGCTGACGGCCGCTGGCACCCAGATGGGCGAGGATGAGGCCTCCACCATGGAATCGAGCCTGTCGCGGCTCGGTGCGGCACGGCGCAACGGCCAGATTTCTGAAGCCGAATACAAGCGCCGCGTGGCCGAGCTGCGGGCGCTTGCCGAAAACCAGAAGCCGGTTGCGACGCCTGCCGCCTCGCAGTGAGATCACGCCGCGCAGTTTGCGCGGTCTCAGCGACTAGCCAGATTATCTTTGATTGACGAAACAGGCCCCCAAACGCGCGATTCCATATGGAGCGAGCGGGTGCCTCTGCTTCTTCTCCCCGCCGGGGAGAAGAGACACGCGGCGATGCCGAGCTTGTAACCCCTTCTTTACCCTGCCTTTGAACCTTCCGCTTACCCAAGATGTTAAGCGGATGGATTAGGTTTGCCGCTTATGATGCAGCCATAACAAACAGGCCGCTGAAAAAGCGGGGCACGGGGTGAAATATCATGAAATGCATCGCCGCTTTGCTGGTTCTTGCCGGTTTTGCGCTCGCACCCGCTCAGGCGCGGGCGCCGCACATCAATTTCGGGACACCTGCACTTCAGGGGCAGTGAGAGGGCGAATTCCGTCAGTCGTTGCCGGCGGCGTCACTCAGCACGTCGAGATCGGGCACGGTGATGTGGCGATTGTTCTCGATGCGGATAATGCCTTCCTTGCGCAGCTTTGTCATTTGCCGGCTAACCGTTTCGATGGTGAGTCCGAGGAAATCGGCGATATCGGCGCGTGAAAGCGGCAGGTCGAAGCAGGATTTGTCGTCGTTTTCCGGGTCGATATGGGTGGCGATCATATAAAGGAAGCTGGCAACCTTTTCCTGCGCCGATTTGCGGCCCAGCGTCAGCATCCAGTCGCGCGCCTCGTCCAATTCCTTCAGGGACTGGCTGTGGAGCTTGCGTTCCATATCGGGCACTTCGGAAACCATCCGGTCGACGACGCGGCGCGGGAAGAGACAAATCTCCACATCGGTTGCGGCTTCCGCCGTCATCTTGCTTTCCGCCATGAAGGGTCGGCCGAGAAAGTCCGGTGCGAATTGCAGGCCGACGATCTGCTGGCGGCCATCCGACATCATTTTCGACAGCTTCACCACGCCGTTCAGGATATTGCCGTAGGAGGTGACGAGTTCGCCCTGGCCAAGAAGCTCGTTGCCCGCTTCCAGTTTTTTCCGGCTGGAATGGCGGTTCAGCTCGCAAAGCTGCTGCGGCGTCAGGCTGCTGCAAAGCCCGCCATGGCGCGCCTCGCAGGAGCGACAAACGACGGGTTCTTCCGAATTGTGGATGGTCTTCTGCAGCGTGTCCATAAGCCTTTTCCAATGCTGGCTTTTTCAGGACGATTGCGACCGTGGGTGTCAAATCCGGTCTCATGCAAGGCTTTCGCCACGTAGCCGTCGCCCCTGCGTCTACTTTAGCAAGAACTTACGGTGCAATTTGATTGAAGTCAAAGTTGCAAACTGTCGCAGCCGTTACTGAAAGAGAGGAAATCGACATTTTCTTGATAAAAGGCAAATCGGGCGATGAATACCGAACTTCTTCACAAATATTCGGGTGCAGTGCCGCGTTACACGAGCTATCCGACCGCGCCGCATTTCCACGAGGGAATCGATAATGGCACCTATCGCCGCTGGCTCGGCGCGCTCGGTCACAGGAATCGCCTGTCGCTTTATCTGCATATTCCCTATTGCGACCGGCTTTGCTGGTTCTGCGCCTGCCACACCAAGCACACCCTGAAATACGAACCGATTGCCGTTTATCTTGAAGCACTTAAGCAGGAGATAGAAGCTGTCGGCGCGCTTGTTTCGCCGGATGCGGTGGTGAGCGCCGTGCATTTCGGCGGCGGTTCGCCGACCATGCTGAAGCCGGAGGACATGCAGGACTTGATGGATTGTCTGCGGCGTCATTTCACCTTCGGCCTCGCACCCGAGATCAGCGTCGAGATGGACCCCAACGATCTGGATGACAGCCGCTACGATGCGCTTGCCGCCATCGGCATGTCGCGGGCGAGCCTCGGGGTGCAGGACTTCGATGACAAAGTGCAAAAAACCATCAACCGCATCCAGTCCTTCGAACAGACGAAATCCGTTGTGGATGCGGTGCGGGCGAGGGGTGTTCACTCGGTCAATTGCGACATTCTTTATGGGTTGCCGTTCCAGACCTGCGGGACATTGGAAAAGACGGTGAACCAGATCGTGTCGCTCGACCCCGATCGTATCGCGCTTTTCGGTTATGCGCATGTTCCGTGGATGAAAAAACACCAGTCGCTGATTCAGGAGCACGCCCTGCCGGATATTGCCGAGCGCTACCGCCAGATGACAATGGCGGCGGAGATGCTGAAGCAGGCGGGTTACGAGGCCATCGGCATCGATCATTTCGCCAAGCCGACCGATACATTGTGTCAGGCCGCCGAAGCCGGCGCCCTGCGGCGGAATTTTCAGGGCTATACGACCGACACGGCCGATGCGCTGATCGGGCTTGGCGCATCATCCATCGGCAGGCTGCCGCAGGGTTATGTGCAGAACATGGTGGCGACGGGGGAATATCAGCGGATGGTGGGCGAGGGCGGTCTTGCCGCCGTCAAGGGCATAGAGCTGTCTGAGGACGATCATCTGCGCTCGCATGTCATCGAAAGGCTGATGTGCGATTTCGCTATCGATCTTTCGCAGTTGCAGCACCGTTTCGGAAAGGTGAGCCATTCCGTGAGAGCCCAGGCGCAGCATTTTGCCGCAAGCGACAGGGACGGCGTGGTGCGGATGGACGCCGATATTTTTGCGGTGACGGAGGCTGGAAAGCCCTTCGTGCGTAACATCGCGGCAATCTTCGACGCTTATCTCGGCAATGGACGCGGCCGTCATTCGGTTGCTGTTTAGGCAACAGTTTTGGGGCAAATTTCAAAGTTACGTCACGAAACCATTGGCTTTTTTGTGCGACTTGCCTATGTGGTGCGTCAGACAGGATAATTCATACGAACGACAATAAGGATTATGGGCGTGACAGCTACATTCGACAAGGTTGCCGACATTATCGCCGAAACCAGCGAAATCGACCGCGAAACCATTACGCCGGAGAGCCACACGATCGACGATCTGGGCATCGACAGCCTCGACTTTCTTGATATCGTTTTCGCGATCGACAAGGAATTCGGCATCAAGATTCCGCTCGAGCAGTGGACGCAGGAAGTCAACGAAGGCAAGGTTTCCACCGAAGAATATTTCGTGTTGAAGAACCTTTGCGCCAAGATCGACGAATTGCGCGCAGCCAAGGGCTGATGTGACAATGCCCGCTTGCAGCGGGCATTTTCTTTTGATGCCGCCTGCGGGCAAACCATGACTAACCGACCAGAGACGGGCCGGACGGATGCTGCTTGAATATTTTCAGATGATCGACAAGGTCGAGGCCGTGGACATGGCGACGCGCACGTTGAAGGCGCAGTCTGTCGTTCCCGACAAAAGCCCGGTTTTCGAGGGCCACTTTCCCGGCATGCCGCTCGTTCCGGGCGTGCTTCTGATCGAGACCATGGCGCAGGCTTCCGGCATGCTGGTTCTGGCGTTTTCCGATTTTGCGTCCATGCCGTTCCTGATGTCGGTCGACGGCGCCAAGATGCGTACCTTCGTGGAGCCGGGCGCTGTTCTCGACATCGAGGCGGTGCTGGAGCATGACGGCTCCGGCTTTGCCGTTACCAAGGCGAAGATCACCTCGGATGGCAAGAAGGTCTGCGACGCGCAGCTTAAGCTCAGGACCATGCCCTTCAGCGAAATTCCGCTCGGGCCTATCGTCAAGAAGCGGGCGGAAGAAGTCGGCCTGATGGCGGCGATTGCCGCGGATGCGCAGAAATAAGCGTTTCCGTTCGTTTCGAAGGAGAGCGTTTTTCCCGCCGGCCCGGTTTTTGAGCGCGAAAATCGTGGGCTCGCGACGGCGGATCAGGCCTTCACCATTGCCAATCCGCATCGCGCGCTTTATTCCGCAACGCATGAAGTGGTTGTTCGCGACCGCTGTTGGATAGCCGTGACCGTTTCGACGGGGCCGGCTGCAAAGGATGACAGACGATGAAATCTGACAATGATGTGGTGATAACAGGGGTCGGCATCGTGACCTGTCACGGCGTCGGCAGCCAGGCGCATGTGGCGCTTCTTTCCGGAACCGCCGTGCCGGAGCCGGTGGTCGAGACCGAAAAGTTCAAGCCCTATCCGGTCCATCCCATGCCGGAGATCGACTGGTCCGCGCAGATCGCCAAGCGCGGCGACCAGCGCCAGATGGAAAACTGGCAGCGCCTCGGCGTTTTCGCCGCCGGTCTCGCACTCGACGATGCCGGGCTGAAGGAAGATGCCGAAGCCTGCGCCACCATGGACATGATAGTTGCGGCCGGCGGCGGTGAGCGCGACATCAATGTCGATACGCTGATCGTCGACGAGGCGCTGAAGCGCAATGACCGCGAAAAGCTGCTCAATGAGAAGCTGACGACGGAACTGCGCCCGACGCTGTTTCTCGCCCAGCTTTCCAACCTGATGGCCGGCAATATCTCCATCGTGCACAAGGTCACCGGCTCTTCCCGCACCTTCATGGGCGAGGAAGCGGCCGGCATTTCCGCCGTCGAAACCGCATTTCACCGCATTCGCTCCGGCGAATCGAGCCATGCGCTGGTGGGCGGCGCTTTCTCGGCGGAACGTCCCGACATGATCCTGCTGTTTGAGGCCATCGGCGCGCATGCGCAGGGCGGCTGGCAGCCGCTGTGGTCGCGCGAAGGCCAGGAAGGCGGCGGCATGGTTTCCGGTTCGCTCGGAGCCTTCCTGGTGCTGGAATCGCGCAAGCACGCCAGCGAGCGCGGCGCGCGCATTTATGCCCGCATCGACGCCATCGAGGGCGACCGCGGCAGCCGTGACGAAGGCAAGATGGAAAAGCGCATGGAGCGGCTGCTTGCTCCCGCCAAGGACAGCGCGGCGACCGTCGTGTTTTCCGGCGCGAGCGGTTATGACGGCGTGACGGCCCGCGAGAAGGATATTCTCGAAAAGACCCTTCCGAATGCCGTCATTCGCGGTTTTGGCGGTGTCACCGGTCATGGGCTGGAAGCACAGTTCCCGCTCGGGCTGGCGTTTGCCGCGCTGACGCTTGAAAGCGGCGCGAAGGTGCCTACCTTCGATGCGGCTGAGGAAAAGCCCATGGGCGAGGTGGCCAGCGAAGCCGTCGTCACCACCGTCGGCCATGTGCGCGGCGAAGGTGTCGCCGTTCTGTCCCGCGACGTTTGAGGAGAAAGACCATGACTTCCAATTTCAGGGATCATCTCGGTCGTCCCATCGTCGCCGTCACCGGCATGGGCATCATCACCTCGCTCGGGCAGGGGCTTGCCGATAACTGGGCGGCGCTGACATCGGGAAAATCGGGCATCCACAAGATCACCCGTTTTCCGACCGAAGGGCTTTCGACCCGCATCAGCGGCACGGTGGATTTCATCGATATACCTGTTCCGAATTCCGTCGAGCGTTCTTATGCTTTCGCCCGCGAAACCACCATCGAGGCGCTGGCGCAGGCCGGGATCTCCGGCGATTTCGACGGCCCGCTGTTTCTCGCAGCGCCGCCTATCGAGCCGGAATGGAGCGCCCGTTTCGAGCTTGCCGACCGGTCTCCGCCGGCCGCCCAGCCGGGCGATGCTTATGAACGGTTCCTGACGGCTTTCCGCCAGCGTCCCGACCCGGCATTCCAGGAAGCCGCCCTGTTCGGCGCGATTTCCGAGCGTCTTTCCGACCGTTTCGGTACACGCGGCCTGCCGGTCACGCTTTCCACCGCCTGTGCATCTGGCGCGACCGCGATCCAGCTCGGTGTCGAGGCTATCCGCCAGGGCCGCACCGAGCGGGCGCTGACGGTTGCGACCGACGGTTCGGTCAGTGCCGAGGCGCTCATTCGTTTCTCGCTTCTCTCCGCGCTTTCGACCCAGAACGACCCGCCGGAAAAGGCCTCCAAGCCGTTTAGCAAGGACCGCGACGGTTTCGTGATCGCCGAAGGTGCGGCGACGCTGGTGCTGGAATCGCTCGAAGCTGCGGTTGCACGCGGTGCGAAGGTGCTGGGCATCATCAAGGGTGCTGGCGAGAAGGCCGACAGCTTCCACCGCACGCGGTCTTCGCCCGATGGCGGCCCGGCGATTGCGACGATCCGCGCGGCGCTGGCCGATGCGGGCGTGGCCGAAAGCGATATCGGTTACATCAACGCCCATGGCACTTCGACGCCCGAGAACGACAAGATGGAATATGGCTCCATGCTCGCCGTCTTCGGCGAGGGCCTGAAGGATATTCCGCTGTCGTCCAACAAGTCGATGATCGGCCATACCCTGACCGCCGCAGGCGCCGTGGAAGCGGTGTTCTCGCTGCAGACCATGCTGACCGGCACGCTGCCGCCGACGATCAACTACAACAATCCCGATCCGACCATCACGCTCGACGTGGTGCCGAATGTGAAGCGGGATGCTCAGGTGAGTGCGGTTCTGTCCAACTCCTTCGGGTTCGGCGGGCAGAATGCAAGCCTTGTCATGACGCGGGAACCGGCTTAACCGGTTTCGCCATCAACAGGAGCGTTTCCCGGGCAACTGCGGAAACGCTCTCGCTTCTTTGATTACGCATTCCGGCCGCAAAACGGTTACAGAGTTTTGCTGGAATCGCACTAGAGATTAACGCCTTCGGGCGAAGGACTGATATATGCGCGCTCTTCAACTCGTGGACGACCGGAAGCTCGAAAAAGTGGACCTGCCCGAACCGGATGCACCGGCGCCGGGCGAGGTGACGCTGCGCGTCAAGGCGGTTGCGCTCAACCACATCGATGTATGGGGCTGGCGTGGCATGGCTTTCGCCAAGCGCAAGATGCCGCTGACCATCGGTGCCGAGGCTTCGGGCGTGGTCGAAGCCATCGGTCCGGGCGTTTCGAATGTGCTGCCCGGCCAGCTCGTGTCGATCTACGGTGCGCGCACCTGCGGGCTGTGCAAGCCCTGTCGCGAAGGCCGTGACAATCTGTGCGAACATGTGCAGGGTGTGCACGGTTTCCACCTTGATGGTTTCGCGCAGGAAAAGATCAATATTCCCGCCCGCCAGCTCGTGCCTGCGCCGCATGGCGTCGATGCCGTTGCTGCGGCTCTCGCACCGGTGACCTTCGGCACGGTCGAACACATGCTGTTCGACAATGGCAAGCTTGAGCCGGGCGAAACGATCCTCATCCATGCTGGCGGTTCCGGCATCGGCACGGCGGCGATCCAGCTTGCCAAGAAGATGGGCTGTACCGTCATTACCACTGTCGGTTCCGACGACAAGATCGAACGGGCGAAGGCGCTGGGCGCCGACCACGTTATCAACTACCGCACCGACCGTTTCGAAGGCGTCGTGCGCAAGCTGACGAAAAAGAAGGGTGTCGACGTGGTGTTCGAACATGTCGGCAAGGACACCTTCGTCGCCTCGATGTTCTCGCTGAAGCGTGGCGGCCGTCTCGTCACCTGCGGTTCCACGTCGGGCGTTTCCACCGAAATCAACCTAATGATGCTGTTCCAGCAGCAGCTGAAGCTGCTTGGCTCCTTCGGCTGCCGCATGGAAAACATGGCCAACGCCATGCAGAAGATGGCGCGCGGCATCGTTCATCCCGTCATCGACACCGAAGTCACCTTCGACGATATCGACCGGGCGCTGGAGCGCATGGAGACGCGTCAGGTGTTCGGCAAGATCGTTCTGCGGATGGACTGAACATCTTGAAGCTGTTCCTGACACGGATTGTCCTGAAACTGGACCACTTCCGGCAGTGGCTGATTGCGACATTCGCCTTCGGCCTTCTCAACCTGCTGAAGCTTTTTCCCGCCGATGCGGGCATTCGCGCCGCCGACCGGCTGGCGCGCTGGGTGGGGCCGAAAACCGGCCGCCACAGGCTGATGCTCCATAATCTAGCGCGCGCCTTTCCGGAGAAATCCGAGGAGGAGCGGCTAGAGATCGCCATGGATAGCTGGGCCAATATGGGCCGGCTTGCGGCGGAATATGTGTTTCTCGACCGGCTGTTCGATTTCGATCCGGAAAAGAACGAACCGGGCCGCATCGAGGTCGAGGGCATTCCGACCTTCCTCGAGCTGCGCGACAATCCGCGGCCCTTCATCGTCTTTACCGCCCATAGCGGCAATTTCGAATTGCTGCCGGTGGCCGGCTCGGCTTTCGGTCTCGATGTAACGGTGCTGTTTCGTCCGCCGAACAATCCTTTCGTGGCCGACAAGGTGTTCAATTTCCGCAAGGAGCGCATGGGCAATCTCGTGCCGTCGCACGCCGGTTCCTCTTTCGCGCTTGCGCGGCAGCTGGAAAAGGGCGGTGGCGTCGGCGTGCTCGTCGACCAGAAGTTCGGCAAGGGTCTGACAACGAAGTTCTTCGGCCTTGAAGTCCGCACCAATCCGCTGCTTGCCAAGCTGGTGCGGCAGTTCAACTGCGATGTCTATCCGGCCCGTTGCGTGCGTCTTCCCGACAATCGCTACAGGCTGGAAATAGAGCCCAGGGTTGAAATTCCGCGCGATGAGAAGGGCAATGTCGACATTCAGGCGACGGCGCAGCTTCTGAACGACAAGGTGGAAAGCTGGGTGCGCGAATACCCCGGACAATGGCTGTGGTATCACGATCGCTGGGACGTGAAGCACCAGATTTGAGGTGACTGCCGTGCGGCCGGATTTTCCGCGCCTTTCACGAAATTCGGCCGGGAAACCGTGCGTTTTGGTGTTTTTCCATATTAGCGGAACCTCATTTTTCGTTCATGGATTATCGAAATTGAAAAATTGGCGGCTGCTGTGATATTTTGGACAACAATCCCCGCGGCGTTCCTGCGTTTCGTTACGTCATTTTTAAGTGCAAAGACGCTATAATCAGGGGGCAAAGGGTTAATCCGTTCGCATTGGGAACCGGGTTATGCCCGTTCAGGGAGAGTTGGGTTGAAAGATTTGATTGAGTTGTTCTGGCTGCGTTATACGGAACTGCAATCTGCCGTTGGTAAGAACGAAGCCGACAAGATCGCAGTGCTGGAGCGTGAACTGGAGCAGCTTCTCGAGCGGGTCGTCGGACGCAAGACAGAAAATTCCGAAGATATTCGCGAGCAGTTTCGTTTTGCCATCGACCTCCTCAACCACGAGGCGGAAGATCTGGGCTGCGTCCAGCGCAACTCCGAGCTTCTGCGGACGCTCGTTGATCGTTACGTCGGCATGCCTTCGAAGGCCAAAGTCGTTGGTGACGAGGACGAGGACACGCTGGAGTGGCACCATCGCCACCTGATCCTCGATGAAGACATGCTCAACGATCTGGACGATCCTGTCGTGATCGTTACACCCGGCTATCGCGTTTCGTTCGCCAATTCTCTTGACGCATTTCAGCGCAATGCGCCGGAAGGGCTTGTGGGTTGCCATATTGCGGAACTGGTTGGCGTCCACCGTTTCCAGAACGATCTCAGGGACAAGCTCGACAATTGTTTCAAGGGCGATACGTCGAAGTATACCTACGCGGAAGACCAGAACGGCCGCACGATCGTGAAATCGTTGGAAATGTCGCCGTGTTATTCATCTGCCTACAAGCTTGTTGGCGCGATGGTCGTCATCCGTGAAATCGAGGATCGCAGACGCCGCGCCACGGCATGACGCTGCACGTCCGTCTCTGACGACACTCCCGTTTATTTTGGGAATATCGTTTCCCATATCGCGGCGATGGACCATGCGGATGATGCATCCGCAAGGAGCTTTGTCGCCATGGCCAGGCAGGAAAGCACCAGCAGAGGGCGGATGATCTTGGCGCCGTTCTTCATGGCGAAGCGGGAGCCTATCTGTGCGCCGATGAACTGGCCGACGCCCATGGCGAGGCCGAGCTTCCACAAAACCGCACCGCCTATCGCAAACACGACGAAACCGCCGAAGTTCGAGCCGAGGTTCAGAAGCTTGGTGTGGGCGGTTGCTTTCAACATGCCGAAACCGGCAAGCGCCACGAAGGCGAGCATGTAGAAGGATCCCGCGCCGGGGCCGAAAACGCCGTCGTAAAAGCCCACCAGCGGCGCGACGGTGAAGCCGAACACGAAAGGTGTGATGCGGCGATGGCTGTCGATATCGCTGATCTGTGGCTTGAAGGCGAAATAGATCGCAATCGCGATCAGCAGGAACGGCATGATGGTGCGCAGCAGGTCCGACGGCACGAAGGCGGCGGTGACCGCACCGAGCCCGCCGCCAAGCATGGCCATGACGGCCATGGGCAATTGTTCCCTCAGATTGACATGGCCGCGCCGGGCATAGGCGATGGTGGCGGAGGCAGAGCCGAACTGCGATTGCAGCTTGTTGGTGCCGAGCGTATCGAGCGGTGCAATGCCCATGATCAGCATCGCCGGAATGGTGATGAGACCGCCACCACCGGCGATGGAATCGATAAAGCCGGCAAAGATGGCGACGCAGAAAAGGACGATAAATACGTTGAGGGCGATGTCTTGCACTGGGGATGTCCGGGCAGGCGGCGGGAGAGGGCTTCTTCTTTCACTGAAAAGACCGCCACGCAATATTTTTCTGCATGATATGCCGCCTGCGGGGGGATTGCGGTGTTGCCGCTTATCGTTATGTTTCCGTGGCGCGTCGCCGGCAGAAGAGGATGGCGCTTGAAGACATATGGATGAGGGCATTATGCATAAAGTGATATTCGATACGGATCCCGGTGTAGACGACGCCATGGCGCTTCTGTTCCTGCACCGCCACCCCGATATCGATCTGATCGGCGTCACCACGGTTTTCGGCAACGCCCCCATCGATATCACCACCCGCAATGCGCTTTTCCTCAAGCGGGAATGGCAGATGACCGCGCCGGTTGCGAGAGGCGCCGGCGTGACTTTCGATCCCGCCCGCAAGGAAGGCCATTGGCCGACCTTTATCCACGGCGAAAACGGTCTCGGCGATATCGATATCCCTGAAACCATCGATCTGCCGCTCGATCCGCGCCCGGCGCATCGCTTCATCATCGAGACGGTGAAGGCCAATCCCGGCGAGGTGACGCTGATCGCCGTCGGCCGCATGACCAATCTGGCGCTGGCACTGCGTGAGGAACCGGATTTCGCCGCGCTGGTGAAGGAAGTGATCGTCATGGGCGGCGCCTTCGACATGAACGGCAATGTCTCGCCGGCGGCCGAAGCCAATATTCACGGCGATCCGGAAGCGGCCGATCTCGTCTTCACCGCGCCCTGGCGCGTTGTCGTCGTCGGTCTGGACGTGACGACGAAAACCGTGATGACCAGCGCCTTCATGGCGGAGATGGCAGAGGCCGGCGGCAAGCCCGTGCAGCTGCTTTCCGACCTGTCGCAATTCTATATCGATTTCTACAAGACCCGCACCGGCGACGGCATGGTGGTGCATGACAGCTGCGCCTGCGTTTATCTCGTCGCGCCGGAACTGTTTACCACCCGCAGCGGCCCGGTGCGTGTCGTGTGCGGCGGTCTTGCCGACGGCCAGACGATCCAGAAGCCGGATGGCCGCGCCTTTCCGCCTGGCGACTGGGACGGGCATCCGAGCCAGCTCATCTGCACGGATATCGAGCCGGAGCGCGTGCTTTCGGTCATCCGCGCGGCAATTGTGAAGGGTGAGCGCGGCTGAACGACAGGAATGGCCGTTCTTGAGCATGGCTTGCCTTGCATTTTCCAAGAATCTGGCGTTATGCAAGTTCCCTGATCATAGTGCGCGATCCGCCTTGCCGGCGGGCCTGAGAAGGCCGTGCCGGAAGGACGGGCGGATCACCGCTATGCGGCGTGGGCCGAGAAAAGCCTTGTAGGTTTTCCCGTGCTTTGCGCTACAATGAATAACGCCTGCCGGGTCGGTTCGTGTCGGCGGCGTTTAACAACAAAAAACGAACCTTCGTTATGGGCCGGCAGAACCGGTCCATTCCCATGAGGAAAGAGATGGAAGAGTTTCACAAGGTCCGGCGTCTGCCGCAATACGTCTTCGAACAGGTCAACCGTTTGAAAGCGAGCGCGCGAGCGGCCGGGGCCGATATCATCGATCTCGGCATGGGCAATCCCGACCTTCCGACCCCGAAGGCCATCGTCGACAAGCTTTGCGAGGTCGTTCAGGACCCGCGTACCCATCGTTATTCCTCGTCCAAGGGCATTCCCGGCCTTCGCCGCGCGCAGGCAGCCTATTATGCCCGCCGTTTCGGCGTGAAGCTGAACCCCGACACGCAGGTCGTCGCCACGCTCGGCTCCAAGGAAGGCTTCGCCAATATGGCGCAGGCCATTACCGCGCCGGGTGACGTGATCCTGTGTCCGAACCCCACCTATCCGATCCATGCCTTCGGCTTCCTGATGGCGGGCGGCGTTATCCGTTCGATGAATGTAGAGCCGGATGACAGCTTCTTCGGGCCACTGGAGCGCGCGGTGCGCCACTCCATTCCGAAGCCGCTGGCGCTGATCGTCAACTATCCGTCGAACCCGACGGCGCATGTCGCCTCGCTGGATTTCTACAGGGACGTCATCGCCTTTGCGAAGAAGCACGAGATCATCGTGCTTTCCGACCTTGCCTATTCGGAAATCTATTTCGACGAAAACAATCCGCCGCCATCGGTTCTCGAAGTTCCCGGCGCAATCGACGTTGCGGTGGAATTCACTTCCATGTCGAAGACCTTCTCCATGCCCGGCTGGCGCATGGGCTTTGCCGTTGGCAATGAGCGGCTGATCGCGGCTCTGACCCGCGTGAAGTCCTATCTCGACTATGGCGCCTTCACGCCGATCCAGGTTGCGGCCACCCATGCGCTGAACGGTGACGGTTCCGACATCGCCGAAGTGCGCAGCGTTTATCGCCGCCGCCGCGATGTGATGGTCGACACCTTCGGCAAGGCCGGTTTCGAGGTTCCGCCGCCGGCGGCGACGATGTTCGCCTGGGCGAAGATCCCGGAAAAGTTCCGCCATCTCGGCAGCCTGGAATTCTCCAAGCTTCTGGTCGAGAAGGCAGATATTGCCGTTGCTCCCGGCATCGGCTTTGGCGAAATGGGCGATGATTACGTCCGTCTCGCGCTCGTGGAAAACGAGCATCGAATTCGTCAGGCAGCGCGCAATCTGAAGCGTTTCCTGTCGAGCGCAGACGAAACGATGCATAACGTCGTTTCGCTCAACGCCCACAGATAAGGGCAACCGAAGGCGGCCGGGCCTCGGCCGCCACCATCATCAGCAAATCAGGAACATACCCATGGCAGATTCATTGAGAATCGGCATAGCGGGGCTCGGCACTGTCGGCGCTTCGCTCGTGCGCATCCTCCAGCAGAGAAGCAACGAACTTGCGATTACCTGCGGACGCGCGATTGAGATTATTGCGGTGAGCGCGCGCGACCGTTCGCGTGACCGCGGCATCGATCTCAAGGGTATTACCTGGTTCGACACGCCGGAGCAGCTGGCGAGCGAAGCCGAGATCGACGTCTTCGTCGAACTGGTCGGCGGTGCTTCCGGTCAGGCGGAAAATGCGGTGCGCGCGGCACTTGCACGCGGTCTCCATGTGGTGACAGCCAACAAGGCGCTGCTGGCCAAGCATGGCGTCGAACTGGCGACCATTGCCGAAGACAAGGGCGCGCTTCTCAATTTCGAAGCGGCGGTGGCCGGCGGTATCCCCGTCATCAAGGCGCTGCGTGAGTCTCTCACCGGCAACCATGTGTCGCGCATCTATGGCATCATGAACGGTACCTGCAACTACATCCTGACCAAGATGGAGAAGGAAGGGCTGTCCTTCGAGGCCTGTCTGAAGGAAGCGCAGCGGCTGGGTTATGCCGAAGCCGATCCTGCCTTCGATATCGAGGGCAACGATACCGCCCACAAGCTGGCCATCCTGACGACGCTTGCCTTCGGCAACAAGATTTCGGCCGACGACATCTATCTGGAAGGCATCACCAATATCTCCAGCGAGGACATTCAGGCGGCCGCCGAACTCGGTTACCGCATCAAGCTTCTCGGCGTGGCGCAGGTGACCGAATCCGGCATCGAGCAGCGCGTGCATCCGACCATGGTGCCGCTCGATTCCGTTATCGCCCAGGTGGATGGCGTGACCAATGCGGTGGCGATCGAATCCGACATCCTCGGCGAATTGTTGATGGTTGGCCCAGGTGCGGGCGGCAACGCCACGGCGTCTGCCGTGCTCGGCGACATTGCCGATATCGCCAAGAGCCGTCCGGGCGCCCAGCAGGTGCCGGTGCTCGGCCGTCCGGCGAAATCGCTGACGGAATACCGCCGCGCCAAGATGAAGAGCCATGAGGGGGGGTATTTCATTCGCCTCACGGTGAAGGATCAGGCCGGCGTCTTCGCCTCCATCGCCACCCGCATGGCGGATAACAACATCTCGCTGGAATCCATCGTGCAGCGTCAGCGCGTGCATGTGGAAGGCGCGCCGCAGACCATCATTCTCGTTACCCACGCGACGATGGAAGATGCGATCCGCAAGGCCGTGAAGGCGATCAAGAACGAGAAATATCTCGTCAGCGAGCCGCAGGTCATCCGCATCGAGCGCACCTGAGACGCTTCGTCATCTTGATGTTATCGAGGGCCGCGCTTCCGGATGGAGGCGCGGTTTTTCGTTCTATGGCTGCCTGCATCGTGCCGGTAGTCTCGCGCCCATAAAATTTGGGGGGACGGCGTCGGAAGCGCTGGAAAACAAGGCGATTCGGCACTATGGTTAATTCTGTTCACCAAGCGAGGGAGGCGTGGCCGTGACATCGATCATCCTGTTCAAGGACAATAAGCGCGCAGGCGTTGCGGCCGCCCATCACCGGGCGCGGCCTCACAATGCCAATGACAATATTCGCAGCATGGAATTCGATATGGGGGAACATGAGCGCAACTGGTGTTCGCTTGCCGTGTTCTCGCTGCTACTGCTTGTTGGCGCTGTCTCGATCGTCAGCCCGTTTTTTTCGATTTTTTCGGTGTGAATCCTCATAAGCGCGTTTTTGCTTGAAAAACGCGTCATCGCCATTTAGCCCGTTTTAAAGCGCGATTGGGCGCATGACAGGATGAATGGACAGGATGGCAATGATGGAGCCGGCCGATACCGTGGCCCGCGCGTTTCTAAGCGTGGAGCGGTCGGCGACAGAACAGCGCTGGGTGTCGCGGCTGGATCAGGCCGGGCAGAACCGCGCGCTGGCCATGTCCCAGATCCACGCCATTCCAGAACTGATCGCACGGGTGCTTGCCGGGCGCGGTGTGGGTGTCGATGACGCCCTGGCGTTCCTCGATCCGACCATTCGTTCCCTAATGCCCGATCCGCATGTGCTGACCGATTGCGAAAAGGCCGCCGAGCGGTTGGTCCGGGCCATCGAGACAGGGGAGAAGGTGGCAATCTTTGGCGACTACGATGTCGACGGCGCTGCTTCCTCCGCTTTGATGTACCGGTTTCTCGCGCATTTCGGTCTGACACCGGAAATCTATATTCCCGACCGTATTTTCGAGGGCTATGGGCCGAACCCGGCGGCGATGCAGCAGCTTGCCGCCAATGGTGCGACGCTGATCGTGACGGTCGATTGCGGCTCCACCAGCCATGAATCGCTGAAGGCCGCCAGGGATGCGGGAACGGATGTGGTGGTGATCGACCACCATCAGGTCGGCACGGAGCTGCCGCCGGCCGTCGCGCTGGTCAATCCCAACCGCGAGGACGATCTTTCGGGGCAGGGGCATCTCTGTGCCGCCGGCGTCGTGTTCCTCGTGCTGGTGGCCACCCTGCGGCTGTTGAAAGAGAGGCGGCACAGGCAGGCTTTCACGCTCGATCTGCTATCGCTTCTCGATATCGTCGCGCTTGCCACCGTGTGCGATGTGGTGCCGCTGAAGGGGCTCAACCGCGCCTATGTGGTGAAGGGGCTGATTGCCGCGCGCCATATGAACAATGCCGGGCTCGCTGCTCTCTTCAAGAAGGCGGGGCTGGGCGGACCTGTGACGCCGTATCATTTCGGTTTCCTGATCGGGCCGCGCATCAATGCCGGCGGCCGCATCGGCGACGCTGCGCTCGGCAGCCGTCTCCTGACCATCGATGATGCTTCGCAGGCCGAGGTCATTGCCGAGAGGCTGGATGAGCTGAACCGCGAGCGGCAGGCGATGGAAGCCGCCATGCTGGCGGAAGCAGAGGCGGAGGCGCTGTTCGAATATGGCGACGGCTCGGGTGCGGGCGTCATCGTGACTGCGCGTGAAAACTGGCATCCCGGCATTGTCGGTCTGCTTGCCTCGCGTCTGAAGGATCGCTTCCGTCGTCCCGCCTTCGCCATTGCCTTCGATCCCTCCGGCAAGGGCACCGGTTCCGGCCGTTCGATCAACGGCTTCGATATGGGGCGCATGGTGCGCGCCGCCGTGGAGGCCGGGTTGCTGGTCAAGGGCGGCGGGCATGCCATGGCGGCCGGACTGACGGTGGAGCGCGCCAATCTCGGTAAGCTCAGGACTTTCTTCGAGGAAGCGGCGGCAAAGACCGTGAACGAGCTGGTAGAAAGCAGCGTGCTGAAGATCGACGGCGCTATCGGCGCGTCGGGTGCCACATTGCAGCTTGTCGACCAGTTGGAGCAGGCCGGTCCATATGGCTCCGGTCATTCGCAGCCCATCTTTGCCGTACCGGCGCATCGCCTGCGCGATGTGCGGCTTGTGGGGACAGCTCACGTCAAGATCACGCTGGAGGCCATGGACGGCTCACGACTGGATGGCATCGCGTTTCGCGCCGCAGAAGCGCCTCTGGGGCAGATGCTGCTGAATGCGCGTGGCAGGAACATTCACGTCGCTGGCACCGTGGGCGCCGATCTCTGGCAGGGCCAGAGGCGCGTTCAACTGCGCGTTCTGGACGCTGCTTTTGCGCCCTGACTTTGCGCACTGACAGGGCCTTCCAGCTATCCTGGAATTTCACCGGACACCGGCCCAGGCGAGCGGACGAGGCGCAACGAAACTTCTTTACGCGAAGTGTGAAGATTTTCGTGCAGACAGCTGATTTTAAAGGAGAAGCAAGTGGCACGCCCTAGGGG